>NZ_JAUBTI010000075.1:0-34124 GCF_036702415.1 Microcoleus sp. D3_18a_C4
ATAATATCCCGGCCGGGCGGGTTTTTGAGATTGTCAATTATTGGCAGATATTGTTGGTGAACCCGCCCCTACCTGATGAATGGTAATCGACCGGATAGGATTTTACTCCCGGACACACTCTTCCTCAGAAACCGGGTTTCTTTCGAGATTTCTCGTTACTAAACCGAATATTTTCCCAGAAACCGGGTTTCTTAGCGTAAGTCCGATCGGAGTAAAAGTAAACCCGTCCCGCTGCAAGTCTGTCGGGGCGGGTTTGTCAATTTTAGAAATGCCTGTGAAACCCGCCGCCACAGGGTGAGGGCGCCTTTTACCGCGATTTTACTCAAGAGCCACGCGCAAAATAATACTATTAGCGATCGTAGGTGCTAGTTTCGCTATCTGCGTATCTGTTGGGACTGGTGAATCCTGGTTTAACTATTTCGCGCCCTTCCCACTAAACCGAGTACCGTTATAGTGGGAAGGGCAGGTGAGGACGATTGCATCCTCAAGTATTTTTGCGTATCGCTTTCAAGAGAGAAAATATGTAATCTTCGTCACAAAATTTTTTCGTAATGCTTTGATAATCAACTGTATATTGTGAGAGAATAGAAGAACCAAGGAGGTGATGTTGATTGCTACACCAGGCTATCCAAGTTCGTTTGTATCCTACCCAAAATCAACAAATACAAGTAGCTTCAACTTTTGGGTGTGCGCGTTGGTGGTCTAATTATGGTCTAAATAAATCAATTGAAGTTTATAAAAAAACTGGTAAAGGATTTGGCTGCTTCGGGTTCAACACACTTTTACCGACGCTCAAAAAATCCGATGGAAGTGTAGGGATAGGTAAGTATTACAGCCAATTTTGGCAAGCTAGTACGCTTGACTTAACGACTGCATACAAAAACTTTCTTGATGAATTGGCTGGGTTTGATAAGTTCCCATCTCAAGATAAAAAACCGTCATTTCAGTATCCTCAAAACGTGAAGGTTGGAGCGGGTACTAGGATTTCCCGGTATAGCGAAATAACTAAGCCCCAAATAAAGAGATATAGATTAAGTGAGGGTAAAATTGATAATTCAATTATTAGTAAAAAATATTCAGGAAAATATAGCAATCCTAAATCAGTTGTAAAAATATGTAAGGGTAGTGCTACCCCTACTCCCCGTGCCTACCCCAGCCAAGGCGGGGCAACCGGGCGTGGGTTTTGCCCCTACAAGAATTACACAAATCATTTAGGATTGCTATATTTTGCATCTATACTGACTGAAATTAAAGCTCAGAACCAGACAACAAAAGAAGGTAGGATTGCGGGCATGGATTTAGGATTGAAATACTGTGCTATTGTCCCCGATGATGAAAAAAAATCTAAATATGACTTTAATGCTAAGCATTTTGCCAAGCACGAGAAGAACTTGAAGCGCCAGCAGCAAAAGTTAACAGACCAGCAGAAAAAAAGTGCTTCTGAATACAAATATAGAAAAGCTGTGACCAAGGTAGGCGAACGGTTTAGGAATTGGTGGCAAGATTTTCTACATAAACTTAGTTATAAGTTGGTCAGCGATCGCCTCGCGGTCATAGTAGAAAAATTTTATTTCTGGGACATGATTCGCAATTCCAATTTTGCGAAAGCAATATCAGATGAGGTTTTGGAAAGTTTTACAAACTTCTTAGCCTACAAGTGGGAACGCAAAGGCGCGAACTTAGTCGAGATTGATAGAGGGGTTTCCAGTTCCAAACTTTGTTCTAATTGTTTCGATCAAATGACCGAGATGCCATTAGATATGAGGGAAGGGACTTATCCTCACTGTGCTACCGATCGCGATCGGGAGGGGAACGCAGCGATAAAGATGAAAGCAGAAGGTATCACAATACTAAAGGCGGAAGGTTCAGCCGTTTCTGCTTTAGGATGCGAGGTAAGACCAAAGCTGGGACGAAAGTCTCCGCTTTGGCACTCGCCTATGAGTACAGAAGCCCCTACTATATTCGGTACTACGATTTAGGGGTGGGTAGTTCACTTGGTTGCAGGGAAGCAGCGCTCCTATGGTTAATAGTTTGGCGGAATGCACGATGGACGAACAGCGTCGCAAAACTGATGTTAATATGCTCCAAGCGCTGCTGGAAAATCCTGGGGACTCAGGAATAGATTTGATTTTGAGGACGAGTCCAAAGTCGATCGACTTTGGGTTCGTGCAAACGCTTTATTTGGAAGAAGTGGCACTGACGCGAGAAAGCTTGCTCAAAGCTGCAAAATTTTTCCAAAAGGCGATCGCACCCTTAGAATCTGCAAAGGGCAATTCTAAACTGCCCGCAACCGGGGCAGCATATCTGGCTTTTTTAGCAGAAGTATTGCAGGCAGTGGCGCGCAGCGCTGATTCGCAGCACCTGTACTCGCTGCTGAGAAACAATTTAGACAAACTCGACCAGAATTTTGCACAACTGCTGCGCTGCTGGGCAAATTTGGTGTTTTCTGCTGCCCAAGAATCCGAGAGAAGGCGGATTGCAGCCCTGATCGGCAATCTGAGCAACAAAATTGGGCGGTTTCCCCTTGGCAGCAAGGCTAATAACTTGGAAATCGAAATTGCCGGTTACGAAACAGTTGCTAAGGTGTTTACCCGCAAAGACTTTCCCCAAGAATGGGCGGTGATGCAAAACAATCTGGGCAACGCTTACACCGATCGCCCCAGAGGTGATAAGGCTCAAAATATCGAACAGGCCATCGCTTGCTTTGAAAATGCCCTACAAGTACGCACGCCCGAACAGTACCCGGAACAGTGGGCGACGCTGCAAAATAATCTGGGCAACGCTTACAGCGAGCGTCTCAGGGGAGATCCGGCAGACAATCTAGAACACGCGATCGCCTGCTTTGAAAATGCCCTGCGAGTTCGCAGCCGCGAGGCTTTCGGGGAAGAGTGGGCGAGCACTCAAAACAATCTCGGCCGTGCTTACAGCCGCCGGCTGCGGGGCAACCGAGCCCAAAATCTGGAACTGGCAGTCGCTTGCTACCACAATGCTTTGCAAGTTTACAACCGCAAGGTGTTTCCCCGGCGTTGGGCGACAACTCAAAATAATTTGGCAAATGCTTACTGCGAGTTGCAGCAGGGCAACCGAGCTGAAAATCTCGAATACGCGGTTACGTGCTATCAGAGAGCTTTGCAGGTGCGGACTCGGGAAGCTTTTCCGCAGCAGTGGGCGACGACTCAAAGGAATTTGGGCCGGGTGTTTGTCGATCGCATCAAAGGCGATCCGGTGGAAAATTTGGAAATGGCGCTCGTCTGCTATCAAAATGCTTTACAAGTCTACACCCGCATCAAATTTCCCGAAGCTTGGGCTTCGATCCAAACTTACCTCGGTAGGATCTACAGTCGGCGGGTGAAAGGGGAAAAAGCCGAAAATATGGAAATGGCGATCGCCTGCTATCAAAATGCTTTGCTGTTTTGCAACCGCCAAAAAACTCCAGAACGTTGGGCAATGCTGTGTGCCTACCTCGGCCGCGCTTTCTGCGAACACGTGAAAGGGGAAAAAAACCGCAACCTCAAAAGCGCGATCGCCTGCTATCAAAATGCAGGGGAAGTCTACACCAGGCAGGCATATCCCAACCGCTGGGCAATGCTGCAAATTTATCTCGGCAGGGCTTATTCGCAACTGACGGAGGCGGAAAACTTGTCCCACATCGAAAGCGCGATCGGCTGCTATCAAAACGCCACCCAAGTCTACACTCGCGAAACCTATCCCCACCGCTGGGCTGAAATTTTATTTTATTTGGGTCAAGCTTACCGAGTTCGAGGCGACTTGCTTCGCGCCTACGGGGCTTTTACTGCTGCTGTCGATACTGTGGAATTCTTGCGTTGCGAAGTTGGGGTTGATACAGTCGATTTTGGCGATTCCCTACGGGATAGCTACGCTTCACGGACGAGTACCGCAAAAGTTAAATTAACCCGCACCTGGGCTGGACTCTATAAATGCCTGGTGCAAGTTTGCCTGGAACTCGGCGCCACCCAACCAGAATATTACGCTAAGGCTCTGGAATACGCCGAACGCCACAAAAATCGGAATTTGGTAGAACTGCTGGTTAAATGCCACTTGACTCCGAAAGCCGAAATTCCCGCAGGGGTGCGAAGCGAGTTGGAGTCGCTGCAACTGGAAATAGCGGGGGAACAGCAGCACCAAGAAGAGGGAGAACCCGATCCCAACACGACTTTGATTTCTGAGGGCGATAGCCAAGGTTTCAACAGCGGTTCTCTGCTGTCGAATTCGGACTTCATGCACTTAAATCAATTGTGGAAGCAGTTTGATAGGTTGATTGCGCGGGAGGTGCAGGCAAACGATCCTTTCTTCAGCCTAGCTCACAAAGTTGAACCGATCGCTTTCGAGCAAATTCGCCAATTGTTGCCTGATGACAATTGCGCTGCTGTGGTGTGGGCGAGTTTGGGGGAGTTGCTGGTTGCTTTTGTGGTGGTAAAGAGTGCACAATATCCCGCCGTTCACCTGTGTTCGTCGGAAAATGCTTTGGCTGCCGAAAGTTGGGGCCAGGAGTACCTCACGGCTTATTCTGAACAAAAAGGTCGCTGGATCAATCATCTCCCGGCTCGCCTCAAACGCTTGGCTGCGATGCTGGAAATCGATCGAGTGGTGGCGCTGATTCCCGATAATTGCGATCGGCTGATTTTTGTGCCGCACCGATTTTTGCACGCTTTGCCACTCCACGCTTTGCCTTTGGCGGGGAGAGACGGGTTTGAGGATGGTGGGGGAATTTTTAGGTCTGGGTGGAGCGATCGCAGCGGTTTTGATGGGGAAACCTACAGCCTTTCGGATTTTTCTCAAAGTTCGTCTTTTGGCGACGTTGCAGCGCCTGCTGCTTATTTGATCGATCGATTTGCCGGAGGAATTCGCTATGCTCCTAGCTGTCAGCTATTGCTGTTGAGACAAAGTGCACGCGGAGCGGCTATTGGTCGGTACAAACCCGGTTTGCAGCAGCTTTTGGCAATTCCAACTTTCACCAGAGATGCGTTCTACAGCAACATTGAAATCGGCACTATTTCCCAGTATTTTGCCAGTACAGAAGTTCTGCGCCATAAGCCGGCAATTAAAGAGGCTTTTTCCCAAGAAATGTCTGCTAATAATGGGGATTTGCCCCAGCAAATAGGGCAGTTGCCGCATAAAAAATGCGCTCACTTTGCTTGTTTGAGTTTGCTTAATTTGGCTTGGCCACTGAAATCCGCAGTGTTTTTGAGGAATGATTCTCTGAGTTTGGAGGAAATTTTTAATCTTGATTTTCGGCAATATTTTTTAGTTACTTTATCGGGTTGCGAAATTGCCGCTGGCGGAGTTAGCGGTGCTGGAGGAGATTTTGTGGGTTTGTCGGCGGGTTTGTTGTATGCTGGCACGTCTAGTGTGGTTAGCAGTCTTTGGAAGGTTAACGATGTTTCTACGCTGCTGCTGACAAGCAAGTTTTATGAAAATCTGGGACGGTTTTCTCGGTTGCAGGTGGGAGATGTGGCGATCGCCCTGGGGGACGCTCAAAGGTGGCTGCGGGATTTGACTAGCGAGGAATTGGAGGTGTTGTTGGCGGATTTTCAACCTCAAATTTCGCAAATGTTCGATCGGCTTTCTCAAAGTTATCGCCTGATTGCGGAGGCTTCTTTGCAGCAAATTCGCAACCGCAAACCTTATCCTTTTGCTAATCCTTATTATTGGGCGGCTTTTACTGCTACTGGGGTTTAGTGATTAGCATTAGTCAACAGTCAACAGTCAACAGTCAACAGTCATTAGTCATTTAAAAACCCGACACTAACAACTTATTTAAAGTTGTCAATGTCGGGCCTAAATTCAACTAATTACAGCAAAAGTTTAGGACTTTTTGCCGAAAACTTGTTCTTTCAATGCTTGAATTTCTTGACCTAATTGTTGCCGATTGGACGATCGCAGCAAATAGCGGTAGACAAACCACACGGTGTATCCGATACCAATTAGCTCGAATGTGGGTGCTAGCAGGGGGATGTCGTTGAGTTCGTCTATTACGCCCAAAAGCACTTTCAAAGAGACAATCGAGGCTACAATTACACCGACAACAGTCAGGGGACTTTTGTACTGCTCGTAAAAGCTGCCAATGTAAGCGGGAAACTCGGACAAAATTGAGATAATTTGTTCTTTGATCTGCTGGCCCTGACTCGGCGGTTCTTCGGTAATTATGACTTTTGTTGTACCGCTGGAACTGTCTGCTTCATTTCCGGCAGGAATTTCGGTGATGATAACGGTTGTTTCTGGTTCGTTTGATGAAGTCATTTCTCCACTCGCAATAGTTTTTTGCTGGTTGGCGGCAGGTATTTCAACTGCTGCTGCGACTGTTTCAAGAGCCGGTATTTCGACTGCTGCAACCTCCCCGTCGGTTGGTTCAAGAGCCGACACTTCGCCTGTTTCTGTAGTCGGTATTTCGACTGCTGTAACTTCCACTGCTGGTTCGACAGTCGGCGTTTCGACTGTTTCGATCGCAAGTTTTTCGACTTCTGAAACCTCTGCTGCTGATGGTTCAACAACCGGGGTTTCGATTGTTTCAATAGTCGGTGTTTCGACTTTTGAAACCTCCGCTGCTGACTGTTCTGTAGCAGAAGTTTCGGCGACTGTTTCTGCCTTTGGTTGTTCTGGGGTAGAATTTTCGTCCGCGACACCAACAGCCGGCAAATTCAAGTTGCTAATGGCATCAAGCAAACGGGTTTTAGCCGTTCCTCGCTGGTGAAGGATTACCCAAGATTCTATCAGGTCGGGGCCGTGCATTGCACCTGTCAGAGCGGCTCTGAGCGATCGCATAATTAGCCCTTTGTTAAGATTTTTCTCTTTACTGAGCTTTTTAGTGATTTTCTGAGCTTCCGCTGATGTCAGGGATGAATGACTTTCCATTGCTTCTACAACTGCTTGTAAAGCCTGTGCAGCCCCTGGTTGCTGCAATTGTGCGAGTGCTTCTTCTTCATATTCCACCGTGGTGGAGAAGAATACCTTACACATATCCACAGCATCAGTTAAGCGAACGAGACTCGGGCCGATTAAAGCAGCTATTTGTTCGAGCCAGGGGCGGTCTGCCTCGGAGTCAAACTCATAACCGCCTTTCTGCCACCAATAAGGTATCAGCAAATCTGTCAATTGCGGCACTGGCATTTTGTGCAGATATTGACTGTTCAGCCAATTGAGTTTATCCCAATCAAATTTTGCACCGGCTTTGTTGACTCGATAGAATGTAAATAATTCTGCTGCTTCCGACAGTGTAAATATTTCCTGCGTTGAATCCGGCGGAGTCCAACCGAGCAAAGTCATGTAATTAACTAAAGCTTCGGGCAGGTAGCCCATATCTTTGAAGTCAGAAATCGAGGTTACGCCGTCGCGTTTAGAAAGCTTTTGTCCTTGGGAGTTTAAAATCAGCGGCGTGTGGCCAAATTCTGGGATTGTCGCGCCCAAAGCTTCGTAGAGCAATATTTGTTTCGGAGTATTGCCGATGTGATCTTCGCCGCGGATGACGTGGGTGATGCCCATGTCGATGTCATCGACAACTACGGCGAGGTTGTAGAGTGGTTGGCCGATGACGCCGCCGCTGGATGCACGGGCAATCACCATATCGCCGCCGAGGTCGCTACCTTTCCAGGTTACGGTGTCGCGCACCATGTCGTTCCAAGAAATTGTGCGATCGTCGTCGATGATAAACCGAATCACAGCTTGTCGCCCTTCGCCTTCAAAAGCTGCGCGCTGTTTGCTTGTCAAGTTGCGGTGCCGGTTGTCGTAGCGGGGGGCTTGTTTGTTGGCTTTTTGTGCTTCCCGCATTTCGTCGAGTTCTTCCGACGTGGTGTAGCAGCGGTAGGCGAGTCCATTGTCGAGAAGGGTTTGGACTGCTTGGCGGTATATTTCCAGACGCTGTGACTGAAAACTCGGGCCTTCGTCCCAGTTCATACCCAGCCAGGTGAGGCCTTCGAGGATGTTATCGGTGTATTCGCTTTTAGAACGTTCTACGTCTGTGTCTTCTACCCGCAGGATGAATTTGCCGCCTTGGTTGCGGGCAAACAGCCAGTTAAATACGGCGGTTCTGGCGGTACCGATGTGTAGGTTTCCGGTGGGACTGGGGGCTAGACGGACTCTGACATTCATGTAGATTTTTGCTTTTAGATTGGGGGCGATTTGCTGGTTGGGCGAATAGCTGATGTTTAAGACTTCAAATTTTATTATATTTTGTTGCCGAATTAACAGTTGTGCTTGGCAGGTGCTTTGCCTCGAATTGCTTGATATTCGACTATCGGGCGATCGGGCGAAAGTCTCCGGCAAGGCAGGAGAGGGCATCTTGATGATAATAGCTTGCGGGTGGCCAAGACTGGATTCACCTTTGGGACTATTTTTTACACCACAAATAACTGCTTTAGGAGTACCCAAGGCGCACCTGATAACTATTGATGCTTGTAAAATGTTTGTGTGCGATCGACGACATTAAAATATATTTCCCTATGTCTGCTGCTAAAACTGAGTTTTCCGAATCTGTTGCGCCCTCCCCCGAGTCTGTTGCGCCTGCTTGGCAGATTGAGTTGCTGTATGACGGTGAATGTCCTCTTTGCGTGCGGGAGGTTAATTTCTTAAAAAAACGCGACGCGGGGCGAGGTTTAGTGTCGTTTGTGGATATTGCGGATGATGGCTACAACCCGGAGGCCCACGGCGGAATCGACTACGAAACGGCGATGGGTCGGATTCACGCGATATTACCCGACGGTACGACGGTTAAAAATGTAGAGGTTTTTCGCCGCACCTACGAGATTTTAGGTATGGGATGGGTTTATGGTGTGACTAAAGTGCCGGTTGTTGGGGCGATCGCCAATTGGCTGTACGGAATTTGGGCAGACTGGCGGCTGAAGCTGACGGGAAGGCCGGATTTAGCAACAATTATGAGCGATCGAACTGTGCGGATCGAGTGCGAAAGTCAGGGCCGCTGCCAACCCAACTCGAAATGAGTCATATTTAATAAGTGCGATCGACCTATCAGAAGATGTCAGCAGAAACAGACTACAACTAACATTAAAGATGGACTACTATTAAAGGTCAAAAAAAATGCAAGATGCAGGCTATACAGTCTTCATGGGCTTCGGTGGTCTCTGGATACTTATGGGAATTGCCGCTGTGATTTTCCTGTTCAAATCCGACGGTCAAAAACTTAGGTTTGGCAAATGGGGACTGCTAGTGGCGATTCCGATTCTCGTGCCGATCGTCCTGGTTTTGACATATCAGATCGCCCGACCCTTTATTTCCTCGCACCTTTGAGCGCTGCTGGAAGTCGATCGTAACTGCAAGCAGGAGTTTTTTTGCCAGCCTTTTCGGGTAAACTGTACCGCGTAGTAGTTAGTTTACCTAAAACACTTTCTCCATCGAATGCCTAAGCCAAGTAAACCGACAACCAAAGCTCCGACTGTACTCGATCTCTTCTGCGGTGCAGGTGGGATGAGTTTAGGTTTTCAAAATGCCGGCTGTGAGATTCTAGGAGGTATTGATAAAAATCCCCATGCCATCAGAACCCATCATAGAAACTTCCCTAACTGCCAGCTTAAGCTTGATGCCCAACCGATAGAATCTCTGATTAACTTGAGTCAACTAGATATCCAGCCGGGAGAAGTTGATATTTTAATTGGTGGGCCGCCTTGTCAAGTATTTTCATTAGTTGGCAAAGGCAAAATGAGGTCTTTAGGTAAACAGATAGAAAGCGATATTAGAAATTTTTTATACGAACAGTTCATCCGTTTTGTAGAATATTACAAACCGCTATTTTTTGTAATTGAAAATGTTAATCATCTCCGCAACCACTGGATATTCCCTACTTTGATAGGAGATTTGGAAAAAGGATTGCATAAAACAACAAATTGCAATTATCCAGGCTATAATATTAGCAAACTTTCCCAGAGCGCTTTGTATTTGACGCACTTATGCCTAGGATGTTGGAGTTAGTTGGGAATTCTGTGCCGCCTCTTTTAGCACAGGCGATCGCCGTTAAGTAGCTGAAGTAGTAATAAATGGCATTAAGAAAGCGTTGGACACGAGATGAACTCATTATCGCAATGAATTTATACTGCAAGCTACCATTTGGACAGCTAGATCGTCACACGCCAATTATTATTGAAGTAGCTCAAAAGCTGGGAAGAACCCCAAGCAGCCTATCAATGAAGCTTTGTAATTTAGCTTCATTCGATCCTGTACTGCAAGCCCGTGGCATTCAAGGCCTTCGCGGTGCAAGTAACGCGGATCGCGGCATTTGGCAAGAATTTTATACAAATTGGGAAGAACTAGGAGTTAAAAGCGAAGAACTATTACAAGAACTATTTGATAATGTAATACCTGAAGAGTATCAGCTACCCCGACAACCAAAATCTCAAAATGCCAGGGAAATCAAAATACCTAAAAGTCAGCCAACTGGCGAGACAGAAGTAGAAGCTAGTGTAAAAGCACGAATCGGACAAAGTTTTTTTCGCAAAACTATTCTAGCTAACTACAACAGCCGTTGCTGTATTACTGGTAATCCAATTCCACAACTTTTGATCGCGAGCCATATACTACCTTGGGGCGATTACCCAGAACATCGACTCGATCCTCATAATGGTTTGTGCCTTGCTCGTACTCAGGATGCAGCTTTTGATGGGGGAATGATTACATTTGATGAAGATTATCGACTGGTTCTTAGTTCATATCTTAAAAGTTTCTTGCCGGAAGATGTATTAGAGCATAACTTTGTTGCCTATCACGGGAAGCAAATGCGTTTACCTGAAAAATTTCAACCTAATCCTAACTTTCTCCGCCGTCATCGAGAAGAAATTTTCCTTGACAATTAAATTAACAGGTAGACTTGCACATTTTTTGCATACCCTTGACAAACAAGATTATTATCTTTTTCTGCGACTGCTTGCCCGCGATCGAACCCTCCTCGCACTTCGCGATCGACCTGATATTCTGGCGGGCGGCGGATTGGAAGTTGAATTTGGGATCGCCTGTTAATTACTTCATTAATCACCTCTAACTCGTTAGCTAAATTGCGAACATTTTGCATGCAAGAAGCATTGGTTTTTGCCGCCCATTCTGGTGCAACTAATTCTCCCTGAATTTCTCTCGCTTGCCGCAACAATGCCACTGCTACCGGCCCCATGCCTCGCTCTCTAGCTCTAGCTGCAAATGGTGTGACTGTAATTGGCTCAACATAGCGGTAAATTGCCCTGTGATACCCAGTAAAAAACTCGTAGTGGTCTAAGTCTCTCGGACGGCTAGCTCTAAAGAAAGTAATGACTAACCCTCCTTGAGAACGACCCACGCGACCCGTAGCTTGAATGTAGGATGAAGTGGTTTTGGGTTGACCGTTGACTATCATTAAACCCAGGCGATCGATATCAACACCTGTCCCAAACATTGATGTACTTAAAACAATATCTTTAGCTTCTGGCAATTCTTGTCCAAGGCTAGTTAATAACCCCGGCAATTCAGTAGAATCCTTACGGCTAGAAAGCTCGACTTCTTCACCTAATTCTCGTTCAGTAACTTCTCTACTACTTGCCACATACCTCAGTCTTTCAGGAATATCTTGACGGTAAAGGGTCAAAGCTCCTGCTAACTCTCTAATCGCATTGAAATAACCTACCAGCGTCCAAAAAGGATCGCAATCTGTATCATTATATTCTGCTTGTCTCAATTCCCAAATACTTTGGAGCATTGATGAATAAAGCCGAACGAGCGGAGTTTGAGCACCTTTGCCGGGAGCACAAACTCCAACATAAAGGCGACCGCTAGGATGCCGAGAGTTTGCATCAGTATCTATCGGGTGAACATTCGCTGCCGTTCTGGCAAAAAAGCTATCTGCTGCTGACAAGCTAAGAGGTGGAAATTGAAAAACACTGCGATCGAACAGGCATTGTATTTGCGATTGAGACTGCCGTACTGTTGCTGTAGAGGCAATATATTTCGGGCTGACAATTTTACCCCCACACATTTGTTCGCATAAAGTATCGACTGCTGTTTCGTAAAGCCCTACCATGCTGCCTAGTGGCCCTTCAATCAAATGCAGCTCATCTTGAAGAATTAAATCGGGCGGTAAAAGTGGATTCACATCTTTTTTTTGTTTTTGAGGAGTTTTAGGCTCAACTCCTGTATTCGCACGATAGTAACCTTCTCTGCTGCAATAGCGATTAATGTTGCCAAAAAGCGCTCCGGCTCTTGGCTCAAATGCTAAACGGGCAAATTTATCAACTGTAGCAACCAACAAAGAAGGAATTCGAGAATAAATTTGGTCATCCGCTGTAAAAGCTGATATTGGTATTTTTAAAGAGTAACAATTTTGTGAAAAAGCGTCTATTGGTTTTTCCCAAACAAAATTATTAGGAGCATCTAACAGACACCCTCTATATTGACTGTTAAATTGCAGGGGAACTTTCTCATTCCATTTTTTGTCATTGTTTAATTCGCACTTGGGGTTGGGACAGTAAATTTCAACATTTTCGATATTTTCAGCACCTTTACTTCCTATATAGACTTTCTTAAAATATCCCGATCTGCTGATTCTAAAAGCAACTAATTCAGCACCCAACAAGTGAGGCTTTACCTGATTTCTCCACCAATCGTCTAATTTTCCTGAAAAAACTCTAGCACTTGCTTTTAATTTAAAATTAATTGAGAGTGTGATGTAACCTTCAGCCGTGCTGTTGTTAGACACCGAAAAAACAGGAGCCTGTGTCATCTCTTCTAAAGGGTTCACTTGGCGAGAAAGGAATTCGGGATTCACATCACCTTTCATTACCAAATGAATAGTATGTCCCTCTTGCTTTGTACCCAAACCATCTTTCGGAACAGCCAGAATTGAGCCGCAACAAGGACAGTTAAGAATTTGAGCAGGTTCTCCCTCTGCTTTTTGACCTTTGAGGGCATCAATAGCACCAGTAATCTTGAGATGTGGCAATCCTTTGAGACTGTTGGGCGTAACACTTCCCCCAACCCACAATCCGGCAGAAAAGCGCGTAGTTCCCCAAATGTTGCTGTCTTTCCAAGTGCATTTGTTAGGTCTCCAACCGACAGGCGCAGTTGTTCCTAAATTTTCAACTCGCAAGACTTCACAGGCGACAATTAAGCCTAAAGCACGACGAAACTGTTGAATTGTTAAGAGTCTGAGGGTGTATCGAGAAATTACGCTAATACCGTGTCCGGTACGATCGCCATTAGTATCTTTCTCAGACCTCAATCTCCTCAATCCCATCGTAAAAGCAGCTAAACCCAAATAAGCCTCAGTCTTGCCGCCACCAGTAGCAAAAGCTAGTAAATCGCAAGTTCTGCGATCGGGATGCAGGGGGGTAGCAATTGCTGGAATATTCATCAAGACAAATGCAAGTTGAAACGGCCGCCACCTGAAATCCCTTCCTCTTCCCTTCCAAGATGCCTGCAAATCGATCGCTTTATTAGCCAAGCAGAAAGCCAGTCTTACTTCCTCATTTCCCACAATCAAATCAATGGCTTCTTGCATTCGCTGCAGCGCGCGATCGCAAGTTTCTAAATGTCTGTTACCAGCCCTCAGATATTTACAATCTAACTCATTAACTCTAGCTTGTTGTTGACTTATCCAGACTCCATACCCATCTACAAGAGGTTGAATAGCCTCGCGCATTGCAGTATGATTCCAAGTTTCTGCGAGTTGTGCCGTGCTGAGTTCTGGTGTCTGTCCTGTTAATTCTAAATTCCAGTCAATTTCAGGAGATTGGATGGGGTAGCAAGGGACATATTCTGTTCGACAGTCAGGCTTTACAAACTGTTGCCCTTGCTGTTCTCCATATTGAGAATCGACAACTTCCCCGTCAATCCACCGCAAGGGATTTTCTCCCTGACAAGGACGTTCGGGGTCTATTTCTTGCCATACAGCAGCGCACAAATGACCCCGTGCATAAGCTTGATACTCTCGATAAATTAGTGCTAATGACTCATCTTCTTCTTCAAGACTTCCCGGTTCGGGAACTTCCGCAGCAGGCTCGAAACTATCGAAAGGCAAAAGCTCTGTATTTTCTGCACAAACCACTCGAATTTGAGGCTGAAAAATCATGTCACTTGTCTCAAACCGTCGCTTTCCCGATTCTGCCATCGGGTCGATCAGACAAGTCTCATTAACTAAGTAAATCGATACTTTGTAAGTATTTTCACCCCGCTGTACGCTGCGAAGACTAATTCTAACCGCGTCTATTTCTGGTATTGGTGAAGGTTCTGCAACAGGAATTGGTTCTGGTGTGAGGTAGCAGTTGGGAATTCGCCTGAAGACTTGCTTGCCGCGCGGATCTTTCTCATCTTTATATCGCGCCCAAGTTGCACAAAAAACTATCTGTGGCTGATGTTCATCAGTAGCCCGAACAATAAAAGAAATCCCCATAGAACGGGGTAGAGATTTTGGGTCTAGAACTGGGGCCGAGGTTGCAACTGGTACTTCTTCCTCCGAGTCGTCATCGGCATATTCGTCTATCCCTGTCCCTAAAGTTTCAGCTTCCCCCTCAATTTCTCTGGCATCTTCATCGCTGGCATCTCTGGGGATCAGGACACCCGTGATGAATTCGTTGCGGGGTTCTTGATTGCTTGGCAGAATCTCGTAACAACACTGTCTGGGGCCAAGAATTTCTTGTCTGAGGCTCAGTAGCAGTTCTGTGCGTGCTGACACAATTTACCTTCTGATGTTGATCTAGGCTTTGTGAAACAAACGCTTGTACTGTGCTAACTCAGTACAAGCGGTTATTTTTCAGCATATCGCCTTTTTCAGCAATCTGAACATTTTCTATTTTGAACGGGACAGACGGGGCTCGAACCCGCAACTTCCGCCGTGACAGGGCGGTGCTCTAACCAATTGAACTACTGTCCCTCGTTTTGCCGTTTTTTCAGGCACAATTTCTATTATGCCTATAACTTCACCTTTTGTCAAGAGGTTTTTTGAACTTTTATTTGGAAGCCCAAAATTTGAGTCTCTTGCAGCGGACTGAAGTTGTTGTCACTCACCAAAATCAGACCTCTGCTAGCATCCGCCAGGACGGGGCCAAATGTCAACCCCTCAATGTTGTCTAGGGGAATTTTCAGGGTTTCCAAATCCAGCAGCAGGCGTTTTTGAGCGGGAGAAACCTCGCTGAGACGGCTTTTGAGGCTTTCGAGTGCTTCAATACGATCGCTCTTTTCCAGAGAAATCTCAAAAATTCTGATAGTTGTGCCGGTTTCCAGGGAGAAAGCACGCTCTAAACTCAGCAAGCGGTTATCGTCGATCGCCAACAAATCCACTAAACCGTTGCTAGTTAATTTTCCCACAGGATTCGCACCAGCGGGTAGCGGTTCGGTAATGTAGAGAAACGATGCTTCTGGATTGCCGCTCACCGCATCGTAGCGCAAAATCCGGCACGGGCTCCCGGTTTCCAGGGAAGCTACGGCGCCATCTTGAACCAAGGCGTTTTCGGTAGCTGTAAATAGGTATTTGCGATCGGGCGTTAAAGTTAAACTTTCAAAAGCGAGATTGTTGCGGATGCCTTTACTGCCTTTGTCGTCGGCCAAAAATAGTTCAGGAATTGCCAGCGTTTTCAGGAGTTTACCATCGAGGGAGAACTCTTTGATAAAAGGATTTATTTGGCGCTCGACATCTCCCTCAGAAGAAACAAACACGCTATTGCCAGTAAAAGCTATCCCTTCGGGATCTAAACTTAATTCAGGAAAACTTTTGCCGTTTTCATCTAATAAATTAGTGACACCAGTAAAAGCAATTTGCTCTTTTTCCAGTTTACCAGATGGCAAGTTGATTTTGAGAGTATAGAAGCGCGCCGGAGCCTTGCTGCTGCGGTCATCAGAAATGGCATAATAAACTTGTTTTTCGGCATCATAAGTAATGCCCGAAAGTCCGCCAATTTCCGTCCCCTGAAACGGAGAACCTGTAGGAAATATTGCTCTGCCGATAAAATCTATTTTCGTAACAGCGAAAGATTGAGCTGACTGGTGTACCCAAATAGCAACAGTTGCTGCCATCAAAAAACAGACAATAAATATAGTTGCTTTTGCTAGCTTTCGCATTTTACCAATAAATACATTATTACCTACCTTCTTTTTCCATTCCTTTTTTTGCGTCGCTTCGCGTCTTCGCGGTTGGTTAAATCTGAAAATCACGGCTCATGATTTAGCAAAAAATTTGTCAACCAATCTTTAACTATGTATGTAGCACGACAGTCGTCCTCATTGTACCGGACGATCGCCTCCAAGAGCGATCGATCGCCGGTTTTGAGCCAATCGTCGTACCAGCAGACGCACTGAGCACCATTAGCCTTAGCATCTCGCCAGTCAAAACCCAGCCAGCGCGCAATTGGTTTGAGTGCGTAACTTTCCACCGGCATAATCGCCTTTTGCGTCACTTGTTTGTGAATATCTACAAACCGTTTCAGCACCGGTTTCCACAAATAAGCTGGAGTATTGTAAAGTTTAGCCAGCCGCTTAAATGTCTTGACTTCGTAGTCGCAAAAGTGGAAAATCGGAGCAATGGGATAAGCCCACATTAATTCTAAAAATTGCTGCCAGATTGCACCTTCCTCGGCTGCTGATTCTGCTAAAAAACCGTGGAATTTTTCCGTATTGTTGGATCTGTCAACAACTAAGACTCCGTGGAGGTAATCCAAGTTTAACTCTGGTTCCGCTTCAATGTCAAAGTAGAGTTCGATTGGGGCGATCGGCAAAAACACAGATTGAGAATAGGGAATTGGTTTCTTGCGGAGAATTGGCGCAGGTATAGAAGATGTCGCAGGTTTATTTTCTCTAATTTTTACTTCTTCAACTGCGATGTCATTCAAGATATTGTCTACAATATCTGGTACTATTTCAGATGAGTTAAGTTCTTCGGAATTCTCACTTCTACGTTCTTCTCGATCGTTAATCCGTGTATCCGTGTCAAAATCCGTGTCGTGCCTTCCTTCTTCCTTCTTCCTTCTTCCTTCTTCCCGCAACAGCGGTTGATTTAGCAAGTGCGATTGAGCTTGCTGCACAACATCAAAAGCAACTCTGTCAGGGAATTCTGGATACTCAGCCAGCAGTTCGGAACTAGCATTAGCGAGAGCTTCAACATCAGTAATTTCGAGAGTTTTTAGTCTAGCATAGCGGCTGGCCGTAACTCCCGGCAATAACGAAAGATGTTTAATAGATTCCGCTTCGGCGTGACAGATAGTATACCAACCGCAAAGATTGCACTTTTGCCGGGAAATGAACACCTCTGGTTTATCCCGATTTTCTATCATCTGAATGCAATCATCTAAAATCTCGAACATCTGAGGAGTTCGCTGGTCTAGATTCACCTGCCACCACCCTTTTTTTCGCAGCATCAGCCACGCAGTCTCTGGCATTGTTTCCTGTACGGAAGCTAAAACTTGGGCGTGAAAAGCTGCGATAATTTGATACTCTTGTTTTGGTCGCTTGCTAAGCCAAATATCCGCAGTAATATAACTCCAATTGCCAAAATTTGATTGTCCCGGCTGTTTGATTAATAAATGGGGGCGGCTGATCAGGGTAATGTTTGAAGAGTGCAGATTGGAGGATGAAATATCAAGGGGAGTTTCGGGAATTTCGCCAAATTCTGGGAAATATTGACTGTCAATTCCTACCATAGAAGTTGTTGCGCCGTTGGTTTGGCCGAATTCGCCCTGGATCAGAACTCCTCGGTAAATGCGATCGACCCCTTGCTGCATTAAACTCAATGTAGCGGCCGCGCCGGCTTCCCAATCCCCTCTAGGATAATATGGTTGTTGGTAAGTCTCGTATTCCAAAGCTTGCTGCTGGTATGCCGCACTGTCGCGCATCAGTTTCAGCAAAAAGTCGCTGGGGGGATCTAGTTGTTTCCAGTCTCCGCAGGTGTCTAAAAATGCTCGGAGATGGCATCGCTGATAGGAAAGTAGCAGTTTGTCAGTTATTAACATTTAGTATTCGCAAGGCATAGAATAATTAGAAGGAAAGCACGACACGGATTTTGACACGGATACACGGATTGATTATTTAGCTTGAGGCCAAATCAAAGGATAGAAAGTTCACACCATCAGTTATTCAATATTAACGTTATCAATAATTACAAAAAAAAATGACAAAGGACAATCACCGGCAACAATTCCCAGCTTTGGCCAATAAAGCTTATTTTAACTACGGCGGACAAGGGCCGCTGCCTGAGCCTGCTTTAGAGGCGATTTATGAGGCTTACAAACGGGTGCAGCTTGGGGGGCCGTTTTCGGGGGAGGTGGGGGCTTGGGTGGTTCAGGAGGCGATGCTGACGCGACGGGCGATCGCATCTGAGTTGACGGTACCTCCTGAAACCATCGCCCTAACTGAAGATGTCACCGTCGGCTGCAATATTGCGCTGTGGGGCATTGACTGGAAAGCAGGCGACCATTTGCTGCTTTCTGATTGCGAACACCCCGGCATTGTAGCTAGTGTAATGGAACTTCAGCGCCGTTTCAACATTGAGGTTTCGATTTGTCCGTTGGCGGCTACTTTGAATGAGGGCGATCCTGTGGCGGTGATTGCTGATAGTTTGCGGCCAAATACTCGCTTGTTGGTTATCAGTCACATTTTGTGGAATACTGGCCAAGTTTTGCCTCTGGCTGAGATTGTGAAAGTGTGTCATGAACCCCCCCTAACCCCCCCTTGGCAAGGGGGGGGACAAGAGGAGTTCTCCCTGGTTCAAGGGGGGTTACAAGAGGAATTGCCTGCAAAGCATCACAAAGTTAGAGTATTAGTTGATGCGGCTCAATCTGTGGGGGTTTTGCCTTTAAATTTGATTGAATCGGGGGTTGATTTTTATGCTTTTACTGGTCACAAATGGTGGTGCGGCCCGGAAGGTTTGGGGGGACTTTATGTGAGTGCGGAAGCTTTGGCAGATTTGCATCCGGTGTTTATCGGTTGGCGCGGAATTGTAACGGATGCTAATGCTAAAGTTCTTGGCTGGAAACCTGGATCGCAGCGCTATGAAATTGCGACTTCGGCTTATCCTTTGTATGCGGGTTTGCGGAGTGCGATCGCCCTGCAACATGAATGGGGTACGATCGAGGAAAGGTATGCAGAAATTTGCCGTTTGAGTAAGTATCTCTGGGAGCGTTTGTCGGAACTTCCCGATGTGGAATGTTTGCGGACATCTGCGCCGGAAGCTGGTTTGGTTTCGTTTCGATTAAGTAATGGGATGCCGCACAAAAAGCTTGTCGATTTGTTGGAAAAACAGGGAATTATGGTAAGGACTATTCTTAATCCTGATTGTGTGCGGGCTTGTGTTCACTATTTTACAACTGAGGCGGAGATTGATAAGTTGGTTGGGGCGATCGCTATAGTGTAAAGTGCGTCGCCTTGAGCTATTTCAAATAGCTGGAAAATCTCATAGCGACGCACCTACAAAATTAGGGGCGATCGCACTCCACTCCGAAAAATATTATTTCAAACTAGGATGCAAGAGGCGTTAGTTTTTTGTGGGATTTACCTTATAATATGGTAAGTATGTTACCAGCACATTTTTTAAATTTGGTAAGTAAAAGCGTGAAGATAATTTTAGAGTAATTACGGAGGGCAATAAACGATGAATTTAGAGCAAGCAGTTTTAGATAAGTTGCGGGCATTGCCCCCTGAACGACAGCAAGAAGTTTTAGATTTTGCTGAATTTCTTCAACAAAAAACTATGGCTAAACGACCGCTAAAGAGTGTCAAAGGGTTGTGTGCTGACTTAAAAGTAGATATTACGGAAGAAGACATCGCCCAAGCCCGACAAGAAATGTGGGCAAATTTTCCCAGGGAGATTGTTTGATGCCCTCAGTCGTAGCAGATACCCATACCCTAATTTGGTACATTTTTGAACTGCCAAGATTGTCGCCAGCAGCATTAACAGCATTAGAACAAGCGGTTAATGAGGGAAATTTTATCTACTTTTCCGCAATTACAATTGTAGAAATTTCTTACTTGATTGAGCGAGGGCGTTTGGCAGGCGAGGTGCTGACACGAGTTTTAAATGCTGCGGACGATCCAAATGTGGGGATTATGCTAGCACCTTTGGATCGCAATATCTCGGCAACTATTCAACAAATTGACAGGGCAACGGTTCCTGATATGCCAGACAGGATTATTGCCGCCACTGCTTTATCTTTGAGTCTTCCGTTAGTCACCCGCGACGCAAAAATTCAAGCGTTAACTACTATTCAAACAATTTGGTGAGTATGAGGGGAATTTACCATGCTTTTCCGCATCCAGGAATAACAGTAGATTCAATGATTGTAGGGCCTTTAATAAGTCTGATGTCGATAACTGTGCATTTTTTGGCAGTTTTGTTTTCAGAAACCTGATTTATTAATCGAAATTAATCATTTAGCAAATCGATTTAAGTCTAATTTAATCAAAGTTTCAGATAACCATTTTTCTGCTTCATCATAAGTAAAGCCACGAGACGATTTGGCAACCTTAGCCATATATTCACGGTAGATAGTAGAAGGATTAGAGCCTATATCAACAGACCAATGAGGTTGATTTAAATCCGGTATTCTTCCTCCAACATTCCAGCAATAAACAACGGTTGGTAATACCTGGCTTTTAACAAAGAGGGAAACTTTTTTCTTCATACTTTTTTCTAAAATTGCGATCGCTCTCTCAATAATAAAGCAAATCGCCCTTTCCCTAAAAACAACAAAGGACGATCGACCTTTTCACCTCAATTAATCGAACTCACGCACTCAATTAGTATCGCCGGGGCGGGTTTATCTAGATTGTTTGTGAGCCTCAAATATTATCTGTAAAACCCGCCCCTACAGGCATGTAGGGGCGGGTTTTACCAGCCATCTATGTGGGAAACCAAGAATATAATAAACCCGCCCCCACCCAAGGACTCAATTAATGACTGTGCCCGTGCCCGCCATGAGAATGCCCGTGCTCACCATGAGAATGGCCGTGTTCACCATGAGAATGCCCGTGTCCGCCATGAGAATGCCCGTGCCCTTCGTGAGAATGCGCGTGCTCGCGGTGCGCGGAAGCCAAACTCGGATTAACAGCGATCGCCGTCTCACTCAACAACGCTTCAATCTGCGGATTTGCCCACTCTGCCGCCATTTTCAGGAACTCAGGATGGTCGTTAACGCAAGGCAATTTGCGGTAAGTAACTCCTTGACGCTGTTTCTGCAAAGACTCAATAATGTGGTCTACATCTAACAATGTTTCGTGATTTTCTGTCGCAAATCCGATCGGCATAAAGACGATCGCAGTTGCACCCAGATCGATCAAATTCTTCGCAGCCAACGTCGCATCCGGCTGCGTCCATTCAATCAGCGGTGTGTCGTGATTCAGCCAACCCACCGAAATCAAAGGATAGCGATACATCAAACGTTCCCGCACGCGATCGTACAAAGCTTGACTTTCCACAATTCCCGAAGTAAAGCCCTTCGCCTTGTGCGGACAACCGTGATTCATCAGCACAATCCCAATCTGAGAAGGCAAATGCGCTACAGCTAAATCGTTCTTAATTTCCTCTTCTACCAAATCCGCCATTAGCTGGATGTAAGCAGGTTCATCGTAAAAAGAAGGAATGTAGCGCTGTCCTTTTACCCAATGTTCTTTGCCATCAAAGGTTTGTGCTAAAGCTTTATTCACCTGTTCGACTGCAATGCCGCTGGTGAAAACAGAATCAACTACCAACAGCGGATAAATCAGAATTTTGTCAAATCCTTCTGCTTGAATTTGCGGAATTACTTGTTCCGGCAAAAACGGCGCGCAAAAGTTAAAAGCTTTGAACACTTTTACTTTATCGCCCCATTTCTCCTGTAAATTCTTTTCAATCCCAGCGCGCTGCTGTTCAAAAATTGCATTGTGCGGCGAAACGAATTGACCGTGTTGGTGACTCCACTCGTGCAAGTCAAAGATTGCTAAAATCTTCGCCAGCGGCGGATAAATCCAAAGCGGTACTGGCGCAAACTTTGCCGTAAGCAAATTTAAAGCTTGTTCGTTGTAGTTGGCAAAATCGTCGTAGCTTTCGACTTCGCCATAACCCATCAGCAATACAGCAACGCGATCGTTACTTGCGGGTGCTGCAGATGTTTTGAAATCGATTTTTTCTGGAGAAGCAACCACTTTGTAGTCCTCAATTTTATTTATTCTAAGAGATCCAGGCAGGATGAAGGGGGAATCGGAGATTTTTCATTGTGTGCGATCGCACGACTGACGTGCGCGGGGCTGATTCCCGGTTTCTTGGCCCATACTTCCCGGTTAAACCTCTTATTTATCCTAGAAACCGGATTGATGGGCATCACTCCTAAGTAGGTTTTTTGACCAAGAATTTCAAAGGTGGTACCCGCCACGTGATTTATCCGTGGAATCAATCCCAAATCGAAAATCCTCACACCGCCGCATTTATCCGTGGGGTCAATCTCAAATCTAAAATCTCAAATCTAAAATCGATTGACCCTGACCCGAAATTCGTAGGGCAGCTAAGTTGGCAGGCCTCTAATTTTCACAATCCTGTTTCTTTAAGCTTTTGTGGGGTCAGCTTCGACGCCGCCCCAAAAGTTAAATCTAAATACAGAACAGCTTAAAACTAGAATCAGCCTTTGCTAAGCTTGACAGGGCATGGGGCCGGGGGGGATAACTTTTATGTTTTCTTAAGACTCCCTGACCTTGCCTCAGATTAATGCGGTTTGGAGCGTTCCCAGCTTTTAACTTGGGGGGATACTCTTCAAACTTGACTCTATTATAAGTTTAACACCCTATCCCCTGGGGTAGTATATGATATAATAGCTATATGATAAAGTTATGTTGCGAACTATATTAACTTTCTTGACGAACTATGAGACTGGTAATTTGCCCCGGAGTCCACGAACCAAAGCTAACCGACTGTTTCCTGGCGGGACTTTCGGGGCTTTGGGGACTGGCAGCCGATCGCCAAAACCAGCAAATAGTCGATCGTGTCAAGATTTTTCCCGCTCATAAATATCCGCCTTTTTCAGCTCTTGACATATTGCACTTTTTGTGCAGCGAAGAGTTAGCAGGAGAAAGTCTAGTATTTGTCAGCTTTTCGGCAGGAGTAGCCGGGGCGATCGGGGCGGCTTGGATGTGGCAGCAACTCGGCGGCAAAGTCGGGGCTTTTTTTGCCTTAGACGGTTGGGGAGTACCCCTGGGGGGCAATTTTCCGATCCACCGAATCAGCCACGATCGCTTTACACACTGGAGTTCGGCAATTCTCGGTGGCGATGGAGAAAGCTTTTATGCAGATCCCGCGATCGAACACTTGGATTTGTGGCGAAATCCCCAAACGGCAAAAGGCTGGCACGTCAGCCAAACCGCCGCCGGCATTGAGACTGTCGCACCCACAACCGCAGCAAAATTTTTAGTCCACCTATTGAAACAATACGGAGTCCAATCAGTTGTTTAATCAAAATTTAGTATCCTCAGCGATCGCACCTATTGCCACCATCGCCCGCCTCGACAATTCTGTCACTTCAGCCACAACAAACAGCCTCAAACCGTGGTTAATATTTAGTGCCTCAGCATTTTTAGTCTCAATTCCAGTCTTCGTGCAAGCACCCTTAGTTCGCTTATATCCAACCATCAGTTTGCTGTCAACTATCCCCTGGTTCGTTCTGAGTTTAATTCTAATTTTCCGCCCCAAAACACAACTTTGGGGAGATTTATTATTAGGATTTGCCGGATGTTGGCTCGCAGGTTCTATCTATTGGGGCTGGTTCAGATGGGAACCTATTTTACATCTACCTATAGAAGCAATTGGCTTGCCTTTTGCTATTTGGTGCTTGGACAAATCTTGGGGAAAAGTTGGCAGCTATTTTTACTTGGGTTCGCTATTTGGCACTGCCATTACCGATTTATATTTTTATTTAACAGGGTTGATGCCCTACTGGCGCCAAGTGATGCACGCGGAACCGGAATTAGCAATGCCGATTTTTCAAAGTGCGATCGGTCAAATCGAAACTCCTTGGGGCATAGGCTGTGCTTTAGTTTTAATCGCTGTGTTGCTAACAGTCGGTTTACTGAGTTTGCGCGGCACGCAACTGCACTGGCGCGCGTTTAGCGGCGCGGTGTTAAGCACGCTTTTGGTAGATGGTTTATTTTGGCTGGCTGCTTCTGCGGCTTAAGATTTATGATTGGTTCCTATGTTGGTAATTTTTGACCGCAGATGTGGGCGGATTGACGCAGATTAACGCAGATTTTTTTGATGGGTGTAGTCTTGAGATTCCTGACTTCTTTAAGAAGGCGGGAATTTTGGTATTTACTGAACAATTATGAGTTAAAATCTAAAATCTAAAATCTCAGAATCCCAAATCAATATCATGTCTTTCATTTCAATTCGCGGTGTAGAACATTATTACGAGTGGATAACGGCAGATAACAGTACCCAACCTAGCGGGAAACCAGTGATGGTATTTCTGCACGGCTGGGCGGGCTCAGCGCGCTACTGGGAAAGCACGGCACGGGCTATTGCTGATGATTTTGATTGTTTGCTTTACGATATGAGAGGTTTTGGTCGATCGCCCTTGCCGAAAGAGCCTCCTGAGTCCAGCTACGAACTCGAAACCTATGCCCGCGATTTAGCTGAATTATTAGAATCTCTGAATTTAAGCCGCGTCTTTCTCAATGCTCACTCTACAGGTGCATCAATTGCTACTTTATTTCTCAACCTTTACCCCGAAAAAGTAGAGAAAGCAATTCTCACTTGCAGCGGAATTTTTGAATACGACGAAAAATCTTTTACAACTTTTCACAAATTCGGTGGCTATGTGGTAAAATTTAGACCATCTTGGCTGGCATCGATTCCTTTTGCCGATCGGCTATTTATGGCCCGGTTTTTGCGCCGTTCCCTGCCCACAGAGGTCAGTCTGGCGTTTCTGAAGGATTTTTTAATGGCAGACGAGCAAGCTGCTATAGGTACAATGGTGACAGCCGTCAGCAAAAGAGCAGCCGAGGAAATGCCCCAAGAATTTGCGCGGCTGAGTGTTCCCACACTGCTTGTGGCCGGAGAATTTGACCAAATTATCCCCGCCGTCATGGGAGAGCAAGCGGCCTCCCTCAGCAAAAAAGTAGAATTTGTTATAATTCCGAATACGGCTCACTTTCCGATGCTGGAGGATGCTGCAACATACTTGCAGCGAATTCGAGAATTTTTGCCAGCAGCGGCTTAGCTGAGTTATTGTTCATCTAATGCACGATCGGACAAGCAAGCTTTGAGAACGGCTTTTGCTCCGATCTTAATTTTTAATTCCTAATTTCTTAAAGCGAAAGGTGGTACAATGAACGACCTCGACCAATACTATAAAGTGCTGGGACTGTTGCCGGGAGCTTCCAGAGAAGAAATTAGCCAAGCCTACAAGGATTTAGCGTTCATTTGGCACCCCGATCGCATCCCCAAAGACAATCCCAGACTACTACAGAAAGCTGAAGAAAAGATTAAGGAAATTAATCAAGCTCGCGAACAATTGCGATCGATTCAACCAAGAGGTCAGAATCAGAACGTTCAGCACAAACATACTCAGCACAAACACACCCAGCACCAAAACACCCAGCACAAACACACCCAGCAACAAAACGCTCAGTACAGAAACACTCAGCAACAAACTACCCAGCAACAAAACGCTCAGTACAAAAACACTCAGCAACAAAATACCCAGCAACAAAATACTCAGTACAAAAACACCCAGCAACAAAACACCCAGCAACAAAATACTCAGTACAGAAACACCCAGCAACAAAACACCCAGCAACAAAACACCCAGCAACCCAATACTCAGTACCAAAACACTCAGTACCAAAACACTCAGTACCAAAACACTCAGCAACCCAATACTCAGTACCAAAACACTCAGTACCAAAACACTCAGTACAGAAATACTCAGTATCCAAACACCCAGCACCAAAACACCCAGCCACCACCGGCCAACCCAAAAGAACCCCGCTACTCTTCGGAACCCTCTTCAGGAAAATATCCTGGAAATTATCCGGGAAACTATGGGGGAAACCCTGCAGGGCCCTATTCAGAGGCGTCCCGCTACCAATCGCAGCCACCGCCATCTCAGTCTTACCGCCAAGCTGGGCCCCAAGCTCCCGATTTGAGCGGTTCCAACTTCCAAGGAGCCTCCTTAAAAGAAAAGGATTTTTCTGGAAGAAACTTGAGCAATGCAAACCTGAGTGAAGCCGACTTAAGTGATGCTTTTCTACACAACGTCAATCTCACAGGCGCGAATTTGCACCAAGCAAACTTGTTCCGGGCCAATTTGTTAGGAGCTTGTTTGATCAATGCCAACTTGAGAGAAAGCAACTTAATCGGAGCCGATTTGAGCGGTGCTGACTTGAGCGGTGCTGACTTGACAGGAGCGAAAATCGGTTACGGCGATCGAGTTATGGTCAAACTTACCCGGACTACATTAACAGGTACAATCTTACCCGACGGTACTGTTCATAGCTAAATTATTTAGTTTTTAGTCAGTGGTTGTAGACGCGGGTTTTACCCGCAATATTTGCTGCAACTCCACATACAAAAAAATCCGCCCTTTGCGAATTTGGGATAAAAACTTATATTCTGTCCGCTAGAACAACCGCAAGAAAATTGGTTCGTAGTGAGGGCATTCGTCGTCACAATTGTATGAGGACTTGCATTCCTCGCTGCGTACCCATAATGGTTAAATTACTTGACATCATATTACGCGATCGCGATCGCACAAACCGAGTTTTTTTACCCGGTTCAACAACTGCAACAAGGTCTTTTCCTTCATCAAACCCCCTTTCTGTCTCCAACACGGCTAATCTAGATTCATATTACAGCAACCGCCAAAATGGTTCCTGTTCTATTTTTTCCTTCTTTCTTCTCCCTTCTGCCTTCTGCCTTCTGCCTTCTGCCTTCTGCCTTCTGCCTTCTGCCTTCTGCCTTCTGCCTTCTGCCTTCAACATCCGTTATTAATTACTTGAGCCACGGCCATTGCGTAACTTTCGTCCAGCAGCCAGCATAGCGCCTCCCCCCATCAAGCCCCCCACAGTCATGGGTTCGGGAACCGGCTCAGGTTGAACCGTCCCCACAGAACCGCCTTTAATAAATACAGCAGAATCTAAATAGCCATCGCCCACATCTTTAATGCGGATGCTGAGAACATTCGTCTGATTTTGCTTGAGCAAACCCTCAAAACCTAAAACTTTAGTAAAACCGTCGAGCTTAACGATGTTAGCAGCAATACCTGTCAAACTTGGGTTGTCAATATAGTCTGGGTGATATGTAGAGCGATTATATGGATCGGGAACAAGATTATTAATCGTAACTGTTTTTCCGTCGCTCAATTTGGCCAAATTAGTGCCGTTCAGCAGCAGTTCAAAATCGTCATTAAATTCTTCATAAGCGCCGAACTCAGGAAACTCCTCAGAAGCAAATACATATTGAAAGAACAACTTTTGAACCCTGCTATCCGCAAAAAAGCTGAGGTTTAGCTGAGTCACATCCCCCCGTTCACCCTTAGCACCAAAGTCCGTGCTTAAATCGCTCTCATTTGTCGTGAAGTTATCTTTCAGATTCTGACCCGGTATATCGGCCACTCTACCAGTGCTGAGAACCACACCTGATGTCAAACCGAAGGGGTCATTAGTGAAAGTACCAAAAGCAGCCGAATTCCCCGTAATTGAAACAGAGAAATTACTCAACCCGGCTGTATTAGCCCCCAATAAATTATTTTTCAAAGTCTCAGTGTTATTAGTTGCCCCTACCGAAAATGCCATTGCTGGCGCTGCCAACAAACTCAGAGCAGTAGTTAATGTAGCTGTTAAGGCAGCAATTTTGTGAGTAATTAGCATAAATTTTTCCTGGAAGATACAAACCTGATCCTATGCACAACTTAATTTTGACATTATATAAGTATTAATGTCTAGTGCCTTTACAATAACTTTACACATAAGTGTATATACGCTTTTTGTGGTTAAATTTTTTGGTACTTCTTGGCAATTAGTCAGCCTATAAACCTCATGGCAAAAATACGGATGCAAAAATACACGTACACAGCTAATAATTTCATGACTGACGCACGGGAAACCCAAAAACCCCGGTTTTGATACCGTTGGCGCTCTCCCTAATGACTAATGACTAATGACTAATGACTAATGACTAATGACTAATGACTAATAGCTAATGACTCATGAGTCATGAAAGATGACATCGCCCAAAAAAACTATACCAGCCCCCGATTCCTGTCGTAGAGAGATCAAAATTTTTGACCCTAGTTCAACATCCCAGATTCATCTGTGGAGTAGATATAAAATCCTTCGACGCTCGCGCGGCTCGACGGCTCGCCCCCGTCTAAAATCTAAAATCTCTAATCGACTGATGACTAAAACCCCCTGGCTTCTCCTTCCCCGCGCCGATCGGCAGCCCCTTCCAACCAACCGTCTGCAGTTAGGACGATCGCATTGGCATTGCCCCAGCCGTCACCTTCAACAATCTGGTGTCCCCGCCGCCGCAACTCCGAAAGCGTCGCAGCCTCAAAACCTCCCCGTTCCACCCTCAGGCGATCGGGCTGCCACTGGTGGTGAATCCTCGGTGCAGATACAGCATCGCCGACATTCATGTCGTAAACCAATACGTTCAGTACAATTTGCAACACCGTGGTAATAATCGTGCTGCCTCCGGGAGCCCCCGCAGCCAGACGAAATTTGCCATTTTCTGTCACGATGACCGGCGTCATGCTCGATAAAGGAGTCTTCCCTGGGGCGATCGAATTTGCCTCCCCGCCCACCAAACCAAACAAATTCGGCACTCCCGGCGCGACTGCAAAATCATCCATCTCGTTGTTGAGCAAAATTCCCGTACCCGCGGCCACGACTCCAGCCCCAAAACCCCCATTCACTGTAAACGTCAAGGATACCACATTGCGATCTTTGTCAACTACCGTGAGGTGGGTAGTTTCGGGAGACTCCCACACAAAGCGACTCAAAGTTTCAGCGTCAACAGCCTTTACCTCGCTGGAGGGTGTGGCTTTTGACATTTGGATTTGCGATCGTCTCAATTTGGCATAATTGGTGCTAGTCAGAGCTTTGACCGGTACCCTCACAAAATCCGGGTCGCCCAAATACTCAGCCCTGTCAGCATACGCAATCTTCATACTCTCCGCCAGCAGGTGCAAAGTATCTGGACTTTGCCTCCCCAACCTCTTGAGATCCGTATCTCCCAGAATATTTAAGATTTGCAACAAATGAACGCCGCCGGAAGAAGGAGGCGACATCGCGCAAATTTCGTAAGTGCGAAAGTTGCCGCAAACCGGATTTCGCCAAATCGGCGTATAGTTTTTCAAATCTTCGAGAGTGATAATGCCACCGTTTTTAGCCATATCGGCGGCGATCGCCCGCGCAATGTCCCCGGTATAAAAACTCTGGGGGTTTTCAGCAATCTGCCCCAAAGTCCGCGCCAAATCCCGCTGCACCAAAAGCTCACCCGGCTGGTATAAAATGCCACTGCGAGTAAAAACCTCCCGCGCCGCCGGGTTTTTGTTGAGCACATCCAGTCGTCGCCCGGTAGCCGTGGTAAACCGCGAACTTACCGGAAAGCCTTTTTCAGCCAGGGCGATCGCCGGCGCCACCACCTGTGCCCAAGGCAACTTACCATACTCGCGGTGCACCGTATAAAGTCCAGCAACAGTACCCGGAATCCCCGCCGCCAAATGCCCGTCCAGACTTGCCCTTTGGCGCACCTTCCCTTGCTTGTCGAGGTACATATCCCGCGCCGCCCGTTTCGGAGCTCGTTCCCGGAAATCCAGCGCTTGCACAGTCCCCGTCTCGGCCCGCCGCAGCAGCAAAAAACCCCCCCCGCCGATTCCCGCCGAAAAAGGCTCCACCACAGAAATTGCCAAAGCCGTAGCAGCCGCCGCATCCACTGCATTGCCGCCCTGTTGCATCAGGGCCAGCCCCGCAGCGCTCGCCAGAGGGTGAGCTGAAACTGCCATCCCCTGTTTGCTGCGCTGTTGCTGCAAGGTTGCCTGTAGCTGCTGCTGGCAGCCACCCAACACCAAGACTGTTAGGCAACAAGTATAAATTCGCACTTTACTCAAGAAATTTGGCAACATTTTTTACGGGTGAGGCGAGGATTTTTTATAGTATAATTCTACGAGGGTCTTCCCTAAGACCTAGCGGTACTGAGTTCAATCGCAGATAAATTACCTGTTATGGCAGATGGGGAAACGATTTGACCCCAGGAGGTTCTCGCGGTGAAAGAGAAATAAAGAAATGAGGGACAGCTTAGGGCAACTTAATAAGTAAACAAGTTAGAAAAAGCATCTTTTTTGAGAAAATCCTGATTTGAAAAAAGCTGATTAACGCAGAAAAACGGCGTGGCTGATTTACTGTAGGAAAAACTAAAGATGCCAATCATATAAACCAGGATTCACGGTTATGAATTTTCAAATTATTTGTGTTTCAGAGCGTGATTTAGCAACAGCAAAACCCTCAGTATTTTAGGTAATGGCTATGGTAATGCAACACATATAGCAATCCTTGCAGGAGTCGTAAATTTTTTACCCCACCCCAACCCTCCCCGAACCCGCTTGCTCGGGAGTAAGAAATTCACCAATGATTTAGGATTGCTATAGCAGACTTAAAAGATGCGATCGAATTTAGGACAACTCCAGTCCCCGGTAAAAACCCTCAATCCCTCGCACCCGTCGCCTTTGTGTCAGAAAAATGGCCCGCCAAATAATAGTCTGCACTCCGCCTGCTAAGGGCTGTCCCCTCCTTATGGCAGATCGCACTGATGTCCGTAAACCTGTTATATTGGCAGTATGTAGGCAAGTTTCCTTACTACAGGTACTTGCAAGTAAATGAGTCAGAGTGTCTGCTTCGATACGATAGTTCGGCGCACAACTACCAAACCACACCTTAATGCAAGTTATGAACAGCCAAAAAGTCAGCGTAATCATTCCTGCATTCAATGCTGCCGACACTCTGGCCGAGACAGTTGCCTCCGTACTCAATGGCACCCACAAGAATCTAGAAATTTTAATTGTTGATGACTGCTCTACTGACGCTACTGACAAAGTTGCTGCGAAGCTGGTAGAGGAAGATTCGAGAATTCAATACTTTCGGAATCCCCAAAATTACGGGGTTTCTAAGGCGAGAAATTTAATGATATATCGCGCCACAGGCCAGTATGTAGCGTTTATCGACAGCGACGATACCTGGGAACCCAACAAGCTAGAAGTTTGTTTGAAGATGCTCGCAGACAATCCTGAAGTCAAAGCTGTGGCTCACGCTTTGCGGTATTTAGACAAGCGCGGCAACAAGTTGAGTTACATTGCCACCTATCCTACCACTAAAGCAGAAATGCAGGCGATTAAGGAGACAGGCGAAAGTCCTTGGGTTTTCCCCTCTTCTGTTGTAGTCGATCGCTCTATTCTACTCCAAGAAGGCGGGTTTCCAGAAGATTGGCAGGTAGGAGAAGATACAGAGTTATTTACCAAAATTGCTCAAAAGTACGGTTTGCTAGCGGCGACAGAACCTTTGGGAAATTATCGAATTAGAGGGAACTCTCTCACAGATAAGCACTGGTTCAAAAAGCGCATAGCTTCTGATTGTGTCAAGGAAAACCAACTGCGGCGCTTGCGGGGAGAAAAAGAGTTATCGCTCAACGAGTACGAACAGTTATGTTTTAAGAATTTGCCGCTTTTGAAACGGCTAAACAAATTCCGAGAAGTTTTGGCACTGCACTACATGAGAAAGCTGGGACAAAGTTGGTTGAATCGGGAGGTTTTGCCTACTATTGTTTACGGCATCGCTACCACAGTGCTCAATCCTCAAGCTACTGTGCACAAGTGGAAATGGATGAAGACTCACGAAAAGTTGAGTCATCAAACCGCAGAAGGTATTGGTCCTTCGGCAGAATTAAACCCCCAGCGATCGCCTGAAATCGGGGGGTTCTCCTAAAGGATGTTATAGTTGTATGCGGGTTTAGTTAAGAAATTAGGTGCTGCCAATAAAGCCGAATCGACGCCGATCGCCCAGGGGCTGATTAATACGCGATATGGGGGGTTTTGAGCCGTATTTGACTGTTAATATCCTGTCGGGTCAATTACCCGCAATACCAGCTACAGCGGCTTGCAGCCGTGCGATAGGACACCATATACAAATATTTGAAAGCCGCGATCGGATGTCAGCCTTGATTTATTCGGCCGCCACCTTCAACCCTATACAGGGCGAAAATAGCAGCGATCGCCAGCCGTGCTATTTGCCCCCACAACAGTTAGAATAAATAATGTATAAGTAAAAAGGAAAGTTTTTGGAATTAAAAAATGGGTAGCAAACCCCTTTTTGAGGCCGAAAATAAAAGCAAAAATTTATAAAACATTCGGCCTTCTACCTTCAGAGGACGATCGCCTTTTTATTTGGAATTAGATTGAATTTATGGACTGGCAAGAAATTTCTGGTAACTGGGTATTAATTCCTTCAAGACCGATCGCGATCGTACATTTTCTCGGCGGTGCATTTGTGGCGACAGCACCGCAAGTCACCTATCGCTGGCTGTTAGAGGCTTTGGGGAATCAAGGATATGTTGTAGTCGCAACGCCGTTTGTCAATACTTTGGATCATATTGCGATCGCCCGCGATGTCCTCAACAAATTTGAAAATGCCCTCGATCGCCTGCGGGCCACTAAATTGCTCAAATCTTCCTATCTCCCCGTTTACGGGATGGGACACAGCATGGGATGCAAACTGCACTTGCTGATCGGTTCTGTATTTGACATAGAAAGGGCAGGCAATATTCTGATCTCTTTCAATAATTATGCGGCATCCGAAGCAATCCCGATCGTCGAGCAAATTTCCCCCGTCTTTAAAGTCGAGTTTACCCCGTCCCCCCAAGACACCAATCGCCTCGTCCAAGATAGGTATCAAATCCGGCGCAATCTTTTAGTCAAATTTAACGGCGACAACATCGACCAAACCCTGCTTTTGACCAAACTGCTAAAAGCACGATTTTCCGACATGATTACAGTTCAGACTCTAGCGGGCAACCATCAAACGCCCTTGGGGCAAGATGTTAGCTGGCCTGTGGGTCAAATTTTTACGCCCTTCGACGCGATCGGGCAATGGGTCAAACAAGAAGTGTATCGGGAATTAAATGAATTAAAACGGACAATTCTGCTGTGGCTTAATCCTATGTCCAAGGATTTTAAATCTTAAAGTTCAGATTTTAGCTTGGTGACATTAAATTTAGGAATTATCCATAAACTCTATCTGTAGTGCTTAGGTTTTACCTGACCACTACGAATAGTGTTAAAAATCCGTATCTGCGATCGTGTACCGAAAAGCTGAGCTTGCTCACCCCTCACCCTCCGACTTTGAACTGCCCTCATGTGGAAAGTTGTCAGCAGATAACCGTTGGGTAAAAATGGCCCAAATAATCCCGTGGTCTGAATTTGAATCAGAATATGCGGCCAACTTCCCCACAGAAAAGGGGGCCCCTGCTAAATCCTTTAGGCTGGCATTGGGGGCATTAATTATTAAAGAAAAATTAGGAATTAGCTCCGAGTGAAACAGTAGAACAGATCCGTGAAAACCCGTATCTGCAATACTTCATCGGTAAATCAAGCTACAGCAACGAACTCGCATTTGACCCATCACTCTTAGTACACTTTCGGCAACGAATTAGTCCCAACCTAATTAATAAAGTGAACGAACGCCTGGTTGAAAAAATGCGAGAAATCACTAAGCGTCAAACCAGAAAAAAAAAAGGATTCGGACGCCAAAAATGAGTCACCCAATCGCGGAAAATTAATCATAGATGCTACCTGTGCCCCAGCCGACATTACCTATCCGACCGACTTAGGACTATTAAACAAAGCCAGAGTTCATACCGAAAAAATTATAGACATCCTGTATAAACAGATCAAATATCCAACCAGTAAAAAACCAAGAACCTACCCTAATCTAGCAAGAAAAGACTACTTAGCAGTAGCTAAAAAAAGACAGCGCACCCGAAAAAAAAGAAGACAGGCACTAAAAAAACAACTCCAATACATTAAAAGAAATCTCGCTAATATTGAACAGCTAATCGATTCAGGTGCGACCCTAGGGCGTCGGTTCAGTATTAGGAGTTGACAAAAAAAGGACTTTATGAAATTAGCCAGTGCATGAGTTCGACTCTA
>NZ_JAUBTI010000076.1:0-33872 GCF_036702415.1 Microcoleus sp. D3_18a_C4
GATTCAAGGCGACTGAAGTCGCAGCCGCTTTCCTCCCCATGTCTAAAGCCAGGGGCTTCTCGCTCGTTTTCCGGTGAGACTTTCCCGGTTTTGAAAACTTTTTTACATGACTACAAGTCCTGGAAACCTTTATGTAGCAGCGTTTTTCCTTAAGTAAGTCGGCGGAAAAAATCATCAGTATGTAACAAAACATTAAGTAAGGCGATCCGAACTCAATTTAATGTCTTTGGTAGGGTAGTGTCCTTTTTTCCTCTAGGGCGTGTCCTAAATTAAGCCAAATGACAGAAGCGGCTAGATAAATTGCACCTAAAAAGTTTGCAGGGCGTTTGTCGTAGCGCGTTACGATCGCTCGGTACTGCTTGAGATTGACTAAGGTCGATCGTGCCATATTTCCAGCGGTACTGGCCGCAACCTTCCCGCTACTTCAACACTCGGCCAATTCGGATCAAAAGTCAAATTTTCCAACGTTCCATCGCTGTGAATTAAAAACGTATCCTCAATTTTTGCTCCCGACAAACTCGGATTCCAAGCCACAGCCATATTTTCTGCCAAAATATCTGAAGTAGCCGGATTCGCCACAATTTCGCGCGCCAAATATCCCGTAGTTCCGCCTTGATGGTGTTCCGCAATTGCTTGAGGATATCCGTGCTCTTCGTAAGTAGTTTTAAGCGTATCATAAACCGCATTCAGCGTTACTCCCGGCCGGCAAAAATTTAGCGCCGCTGCTTCAATTTCTCTGACTTGTCTGTGCAACTCTGAATGCTTTTCCCCAAGAAAATCGAAACAGACAAATCTAGTTAAATTGGCATACAAACCCCCTCCCCTCGCGCAAAATACTAACATTGCTTGTCGCCCAATTTGTTCGGCGGTTGCTGTGGCGTGGCGGTACAGCGGCAAACGCCTTTCTCCAGCAACTAAGGTAAGTGCTGGATGCAAACCTCTCGCCCACAATGCCTCTGCACCGGCTCCCGCTAGCTGATATTCTGTCCATGTGGGTTTGGCGGCGGAAAGTACCTCTGTCATCGCTTCGCTGGCTAAACGCCCGACTCGCCGGTATCGCTCTAATTCGGTTGACATCATTGTCTGTTTGCGAGACTGTAAAGAAGCGATTATTGGTGTTTCTTGGGCATTTGGCCGATCGCTCATGACGTTACCGCCACCAGTAATTTCTTTCACAAAAGCTTCGCGCTGTGCCACATCTGCCCAAGGATAGATGTGCATTTGAAAGTTGGCTGGCAATTCTTCATCTTGCAAGCGTTGAGCTTCGATTTCATCGGTGAGAACCCAAGCTGTTTCGGCGGTAATTAAAAGTTCTGCAACTCCGGTTTCTGCGGTTAGCAATACTGTATGGGAACCGCCGGCTGTGGCCCAGGCAAACCAGTCTGTACCGCGCAAACGAAGGGCGATCGCTTTTGTTTCGGTTAAGGCTTTGCGGATGAATTCGAGTTTGCTTTCAACTTCTGGGTTTAATGAGTTTATCATATATGAAATAAGGAAGAAGGAAGAAGGAAGAAGGAAGAAGTCAACTCCCCGCTGCCTCAGAAGGGGGGAAGGAAGAAGGAAGAAGGAAGAAAATCACTGATTTTAGTTAACATTTGCTAAATCTAAAATCTACAATCTCTAAAATCTAAAATCTAAAATCTAAAATCTAAAATCGATAGATACTGCTTGCAATTCTTTAGCTTTTTCTTCGGGTAAAGCGTCGTTGGCAAACATTCCGGCGGCGAGTTCGGTTCCTGCGAGGTATTTTAATCGATCGCTCGATCGATAGGGCGGATAAAATTGGGCGTGCAAATGCGCTTCTGGATGAGGCTTCCCGTCTGTGGGCCCTTGAAACCAAGCCATCAAATAAGGGAAGGGGCGATGCCACAAACCGTCATATTTGAGGGTGACTGTTTTTAAGGCTTTAGCGAGTGATTGGCGCTGTTTTTCCGTCAAATCGACAAATGTAGCAGCGGGGGCGATCGGGGCTATCCACACTTCGTAAGGGTAGCGGGCACAAGCGGGGACAAAGGCGATCGCCTCTTCGTCTAAATAAATAATTCGCTGGTTGTCGGAAATCTCTTTTTGAATCAAATCATGCAGCAAACCGCTACTGTTTTTTTGATAGTAAACCGATTGACATTCTAACATCCGTGCCGGCACCGGTGGCACGAACGGATAAGCGTAAATTTGACCGTGGGGATGGTGCAAAGTTACTCCGACTTCGACGCCGCGATTTTCAAAGGGCAAGACGTATTGAATTTCGGAATTGCTGCCAATAACTGAAGTACGATCGGCCCATACTTCTAACAATAATTCCAAGTGAGATAACTCCAAAGAAGCCAAGGAAGCCTGCGGATCTTGAGTGAAAACTACGACTTCGCAAATGCCCTTGGCGGGCAAAGTTTCGACAATATTTGCAGGTGCGTTTTTTGCTTGCAAAGTCATCGAGGGAAAGCGGTTGTCAAACACGGCTACATCGTAATCTCCCGGCGGCAATTCTGTCGGAAACTTAGCGTTAATTGTAGCTGCCAGCGGGTTGTATTCCGGTGGCGGCATGAAAGTTCTTCCCTGACGGTGGCTGGCGTATGCTACCCATTCCCCCCGCAAAGGATGCCAGCGAAAGTGCGGGTTTGCCTGTACGGGTTCATTGCTGGGACTTACGGCCGCGATACCTTCTGGGATTGGGTAGCGGCTGTACAGTGTGAGTGGGCGGCCGTCGGGTTTTAGCAATGTTTGGGCGTACATTTTTTGTAGGGGCGGGCGATCGGGTTTAATATATGTTAGGAGTATAACTTCGTGCTTTGAGAATCCGCCCCTACCTAAAGTCGCAAATTATGTTAACAAGTTTAGTTTGCAGTACCAACCTCAGCCGATCGTCTGCTATTGTAGAACGGGCTGGATAGCTCGGATCTGGATTCAATTTAAATGCGTAGCAGCTTACGATCGCAATTCCCAATTACCCACTATATTTATCGATCGACCATTCGATCGAGCTTTTCCTTAACCAACAAATCTAACAACGAGCGCAACACAAACAAGCCACCGAATCCCGAAACCGCAAAAGCTGCGATCGCCCCCGTTTGATATCCGCCCACTAGCAGCACTGCACCCGACAGCACCGCAAAACCAGTCAGAGAAGCGAAAATTAGAGTTTTCAGGGCTAAATTAATGCGTTTCAAGGCTCTTTCGCTCTCCATATTTCGCACTCTAATTTGCAGTTCGCCCTCTTCAATTCGCTGCTCCAAACGGTTGAGATAAACTTGCGATTTGCTCGGCTGCCGTAACTTATATGTAATAAAACTTCGCGCTTGCCTTGCCAATTCTCCGATCGCATTTCCCCGCCCCTTGCTCACCGCAATACTCTTGACAAAAGGCTGAGCGGATGCTAGGAAATTGTAATCAGGGTCGAGAGTTCTAGCAATGCCGTCGAGAGTCGTCACCGACTTGACAATAAACATCATTTCTGCAGGCAAGCGAAACGGTTGCTGCTCGAACATGATGTAAAGTTCGTTCTTAATTTCATTAAAAGCTTGAAAGTCGATCGGCTTATCAATAAACTTATCCAACAGAAAAGCAATCAGCCTGCGTACCGGCATCATATCCGGCATCCGCTCAACTAAGCCGATCGTAATTAAAGTATTGAGTACCTCCTCCGTATCCTTTCTCATCACAGCAAAAAAAGTCTGGACCATTTGGTCTTTAGCCAGAGACTTCACCTCAGCCATCATCCCAAAATCGTAAAAAATCAAGCTACCATCTTCTGTCACCGCCAAATTTCCCGGATGCGGGTCAGCTTGAAAAAAACCGTCAATTAACAACTGTTTCAAATAACAGCAAATTCCGACTTGATTGAGTTTCACAATATCGACTCCAATCGCCTCTAAACTAATGCGATCGTCCACTTTAATGCCGGGTGCGTATTCTAGAGTTAGCACTTTTTTCGTAGTGTATTGCCAGTAGACTTTCGGCACAATAATCTGAGGATATTCTCGAAAATTATGGCTAAAGCGATCGGAATTTTTACCTTCTTGCACGTAGTCAATTTCTTGATATAAAATCTTAAAAAACTCGTGATAAATAGATTCCAGGTCGTACTTGCGCGTCGCAGGCAAATAGCGATGGCAAAAACGCATCACTTGGCGCACCGCCTTCACATCCAAATCAAATAAACTTTCCAAACCCGGACGCTGCACCTTTACAATCACATCTTCCCCGGTGTGCAGCCTCGCTTTGTGCACCTGTCCCAGACTCGCAGCCGCCAGAGGCGACGGGTCAAAATCGCGGTACAAAGCATAAATATCCTTGCCTAACTCTGATTCTACAAGAGCGATCGCCTCTTCGGAACTAAACTGAGGAACCCGATCTTGCAACTGTTCGAGTTCCTTCACATACTCAAGCGGCAGCAAATCCGCCCGAGTCGAGAGAGACTGCCCGATTTTAATAAAAGTCGGGCCTAAATTCAGCAAAGTATTGACCAACCAATGAGCGCGAATTCTTCTAGTTTGAGGCGACTTATTTTGCAGCAGTGCGTCCCACCACAAAAAAAACATAAACTTTCCCGCCGCTGCAAAAATATCTATTTGCCGTGCCAGTGGCGAATATTTAGAACGTTGCCAACGCAGGGTTTTAGGTGCAGCTTTTGTGAGCATAATATTGGCGATCGAATTCCATGCACCGTGACAATTTTTAGGGACTATCCAGGACGCAGAAACCGGCTTGTACGAAAAGACGGGTTGCAGGCCTTTGAAACAGTTAAAAAACTCAGTTTCTTTGGTCTATACTGCCTAATATCATCTCCGGCTATACAATTATAATTAAGTTCCTAGTAAGTAATGCAAGTCCTGATTAATTAATAAATAGAGGACAGTCGTACTCACTACAAACACGCGCTAATTACGGGAAAATAACCCGAAATAATATAAGTCCTGGGGAAAATCAGCAATAGAGAACCGGCAATTTAGACGGGCAACCAGACACACCATTCAAAACAGAGGACTTGGTAGCGTTTAGGACATTTCCAAATCTGCCTCTTCTGGCAAGTCTTCTAGTTTCGCCTGTTCGCTGCCAATTCCCAGCAGCTTCTCAACCGAACTATTCTTCTACATTACAGAGTTCCGCTGCTAATTGCGGCAGAGTCAGAGTAAAAGATGTGCGCCACAAATTGTCAGCTTCTGAACTTTCGGCCGGACAGCTAGACACATCAATAGTACCATTCAAGTGCTGCACTAAAGACTTTACCAGAGCCAGACCCAAACCCGTACCGGCGATAGCTTGGTCAGTAATGCCAGTGCCACGGCGGAACTTGTCAAAGATGTGGGGCAAATCAGCAGCCGAAATGCCACGCCCGAAATTAGAAATACTCAGGACAATATAGCCGGCTGCCTCAGACGCCTCCAAAACTACCGCCGTTCCAGAAGCAGAGTATTTTCCAGCATTCGTCAGCAATTCCAGCAGTATCCGATTGAGAATGTCCGGGTCAGTTTCCCAGCAAGGGGTCAACTTGGGCAAATCCACCTTCAGAGTCAATTGCTTATCCGCCCACTGTTTTTCAAAATCCCCAGCTAAATCTTGAAATAAACGGTTGAGATCGATTTTGATTAGAGAAATCGGGACTTGCTGAGGCTCAAACTGCTTGAGGGCTAGCAAATCGTTAACCAGAGCAGTTTCCTTAGAACACTGCTGTTCTAGAATGTCGAGATACTTAGTCCGACTCGCTGACGGCAGTTCAGCTTGTTTGAGCATCAGAATCGCCAGCTTCATGATTGTTAAAGGGGTACGCAACTCGTGACTCAGAGTGCTGAGAAACTCGTCTTTAATCAGCTTCAATTTCCGCATTTGCTCTAGCTGATTGGCAGATTGTTCGTACAGTTTCCCCTGCAGGTCGAGACTTTGCTGCAACTGAGCGGTTCTGTCGAAGACTACGCTTTGCAATTCCTTAAGCCTTTGAGTTTGGATAATCATCTTGCTCGCTTGAGCGCTGACTGATTCGAGAACTTCTAATTCTTCCGAGATCCAAGTGCGCGGCTCGGAGTGCTGCAAAACCAAGAAACCCAAAACTGTTTCCTGGCGGCTACCGCCCGTGAGGGGAACCAGCAGCAAGCCGCGAATGCCTTGGAGTTTCAAAATTTCTGTGGCTGCCTCTTGTTCTTTGGCGATTAATGCGCCTGCGTCAGCGAGGGCGAGGGGTTTGGGTGCGCTGTGGAATGCTTGGTGGCACAAATTAGATTCTGACAGCCAAAAAGCGGGAGAGTTATTTGGTTTTGAGTTAGGGATTTGGGATTGGGAATTAGCAGTTTTATCCTTGTTTTTTGTTTTGGATGTTGAGCTTTTTTTTCCGATCGCGCTTTGCGATCTTGCCTGTTTGTTTGGAGCTTTTTTTACAACGGATTCGCAAACTAATTCGACTTTCGCTTTGGGAGTTTGATTGGGGGAGCGAGTTGTAAATAGAGGATCTGTATATTTCAAGAGTAGGATTTGGCCTCTATCTACTTCCAGGGTAGCGACGGTATTTTCAATAACTTGCTGCAATATTCGATCGACTTCTGAATTTGTGTCGATCGATGCAGCAACTGACCTGAGTAGATTTTTGTATTTAGCTTGTCGCTGTAACTGTGCGTTTAAGCTGGCAATTTCTTGAGTTTTTTGAATGTGAGAAATCGCGCTGCCGATCGCGTCTGATGCTGATTCAAGGCGCTGGCGATCGGCTACCGACCACTCGTGAGGTTGCGACTTACCAACAATCATCATGCCATTTACAGCCCCTCCAAATCGCGCAGGCCCTGCCAAAATTGCCCGAAAAGGCAGCCCAGTCACAGGGGAATTGGGGGATGAAGCTGCCGGACTATCTTGATAGTCGGATATCGCCAGTATCTCGCCGTCTGCTAGGACGTTTGCCCAGACGGGATGTTCGAGTGATATGCTAGGCGATTTTAAGCTTGTGGTTTGGGGGTGTTCCGGTGTTTCAGTGGAATCGGCAACACCAGCCACATAGGGAAAATCACTGCTATTTTGCCAGTAAGCATTCGGATGTACTGCTTTGTGGTCAACCACAGCAGTAACCAAACAGAAATCTGCTCCCCATGCAACCCCCAAAGTATTGGCTATTTGCAGCAGCAGGATTTCTCGATCGAAGCTAGTCGCGAGAATTTGGGAAATTTGTCGCCCGATAAGGGCAGGATCGACCTGGAACTGCATAAGACGATCCAAAAAGTTTTGGACTGATACTGGTTCTGGGATTTGCGGTAAATGCAAAGTGCAAGACTCTGACGGCGATCGGTCGATCGAAGTAAACTCTTGACTTCCCTGGCGATCGATCATGGCAACCAAGCCTTTATTCTAAGATGTTTGAGCCGGCTCCCGCTGCCAATCTAGAACCTCTCCATAACTGTCGGCTTGACCGTTATGAGCCTGCTTTCTGTGTTTGTGCAGCCGATCGGCGGGTCGATCGATATGTGAAAATATACCCCGATCTGACCGAGTTCTATTTTCCTGTTTTTTACCCTTCGATCTGTACGGGATGAACTTTACCATCCTTTACCGGATGATTATCAATCCCATTCCCGCTAATTTTGGCGGTTATTAGTAGTATGAAGTTTTTCTAGAGACCGCTTAGTGACACCCATCTCCTCACCCTGTGATGTTTCCTCTTTAAGTTTGTGATCTTAACAAATTTTATTTTGATACAAATGGGCCGATCGAGTAACGCCGATCGCAAAAATTCAAAATCCCCAAATTATCACTCATAACGCCGGCTGAGAGTTTCCGAGTTTTTACTCCACAACTCATTTTTCACAACACCTAGAGCAGCGCGGCGAACTCTCTTGTTAAATTTATCAGAAAAATGGGTCTAAAACCCCGTCGTTCTACGACGGCTTTGAGCTAGAATAGAGAAGTCTACAGGCTCAAGACGCGTTGAAATAGCTACGATAAGAGCGCACCTAGACAGTTTGGAGGGGCAATGCTTAACTGCAACCCTGAAGACACCAAGCTTTTTGCTTGAGTACAACGAAACATAGTCGCCTAGCGGGCATTGGGAGACTCTAAACGGACGTGGAGCGACGGTAAGACTACTTTGGTAGCGCGTTGCTGTGAAGCGTTAAGGAATCCTCGCTCATGAAAGGACGAGGAGGTATGTCAATTATTTTGTGCTTCCTGTTGGGCTTTATCGCTATTTTCGCGGTAAAGTGCCGTCCGGTTCTGAGCCGTTGTGTAGCGGGGATGCTTGGAAGGCACAGCGGCCATCAAATCGGAAGCTTGCTGCCACTTAGCAGCTACGACTAACCAATCCTGGCGAGATTGAGCGGTTTTGCCCTCGGTGGCTGCTTGTTCGGCTACTCGCACTGCTTGGGCAAAAGAGTCACCAGCAGAATTAACAGTCTCCTTAGAAATTTTCACAGCAGGTTTTGCCTCCGAGGGAGCGCCAGTGGCAACTGCTTGGGTGGTGGCTTGTGTGCTGTTTGGCACTTGGGAATTGAGCCCTTTGTGAATGGCGGCGGCAGCAGCTAGCAACAGCACACTCAAGCTGATGCCGCCGACGATACCGCGCTGAAATTGCCGCGGTTGCTGCATCGATCGAGGTATAGCCATTCTCGGCAAAGCCCGCTTGCCTGCGAGAGCTTGGCGTTCGTGATGGTTGCTCAGAGCTAAACGCTTGAACAAATTAGGCTTTCGGAGTTTAATTTCTTGAGACCACAACAGTTGATTTTCGGGATCGCGGCTAATTTCTTCCAGCCACAGCAGTTGGTGTTCTCGGACAAGCCGACTGTTGATGTTGACTCGGCGAATATTGTGGGGCGAAATGCGTTCCAAAATTTCTCGGACTCGATCGACCAAACTAGACTCTTCGAGCAGTTGGGGCGTTGCAGCTTCGCACAGCAGTTGCAGCACCCCGTCTGCAAACACGGCTCTGGCCCTGACGCCTACCTGTGCCAGTTCGTCATTAAGGATTTGAATAATCGATGCAACCGAGCCCTCGCGAGCTTGTCGAGCAATGTCATCAATTGGATTGGTCATAAAACTATCTTGACGCTTAGCAAGCTGTTAATTGTTAACCCAAAGTCTCGGATCTAATTTTTACTCATCAGAAAATTGGGTAGAAACCTCGTCCTTTTAGGACGGCTTTATCTTACAATATAATTGGTCAACGACCCACCCGAGACGATGGATCAAACAGCCTATACGAGCGAAGTTCAGCCCGAGGTGCTGGCGGCGAAGCAAAATCGGTAGACCGGGAAAAGAGGATAGGGCAATGGTAAACATCCCTAGAATCAAAAACGAAGAAGAATTCCGTTTGGTATTCGACACGTAAAAACCGCTTTCTCTTGCGGGGTTAGTCTGTGGAGCGAACATAAGACCAAATCTCTTTTAGGGTGGAGGCAGTTGCGAAGAAGCAGAAATTCAAATCGTGAGGTTTGGGAATCCCCGTCCGCGACGGTCGGGGTGGATGTCAAACAGGTTATCACTGACACTGCCAGGTTAAAATGAACAGATGCAAATCTTGCATACCGATCCACTTAAAATTATCACCACAGCATCGAGCGAGGCTAACAGGAAATAAACTATGGGTAAAGTAATTAGCGGTCAAATTTTTGTTGTAGACGACAACATCGACACAGATCAAATTATCCCGGCCGAATACCTGACCCTGGTTCCCTCGAAGCCGGACGAGTACGAGAAACTAGGCAGTTACGCTATGATTGGGTTGCCCGATCGCTACGGTAAGTTTATCGAAGCCGATGAACAGAAAACCCGGTATCCGATTATCATAGCTGGCGAAAATTTTGGCTGCGGTTCTTCGCGGGAGCACGCTCCGATCGCTCTGGGGGCTGCAGGCGTCACTGCAGTGGTGGCTTTGTCTTACGCACGCATTTTCTTTCGCAATTGCTCGGCTACTGGCGAATTGTACCCGATCGAATCAGTCGATCGGCTCTGCGACTTGTTTGTAACCGGCCAAGAAGTGACGATCGACTTTACAGCAGAGGTAATTGTCAACCACACTCTCGATCGAACTTTCTCGCTCAAGCCGTTAGGAGAAGTAGGGCCGGTGATTGATGCCGGAGGGTTGTTTGAGTACGCGCGCCAAACGGGAATGATTGCGGCTCGCTCTTAAGTTTTAAAACCCCTGCAATGTCAGGGCTGTTTCGGGGCAACCACGGGGAGTAGGGGTCAGATTGCCCCTACGGAAAACGATGATTGTGTAGGGGTAGTGCTACCCCTACTCCCCGTGCCTACCCTCCCCATCCACGATTTGCTCGTGTTTCAGAGATTGGGGCAGCCACGGGGGGCTGCCCCTACAAGAGAATGAAACAGCCCTACCTGCAATGTAGGGTGCACGCCCGATCGCACCTTACGAGTATCTGATACTTTTAATCCAGACAATCTCCGACAACCTGAGAGAATCCGAATATAGCACGCTCATCACACTGGTCCCAGAGCATGGTGGTATCCCACAAAGCTTTAAGGAAAATCCCTAAAGCGCTACTCAAACTGGGTGTTTTCTAACCACAGTTGGGGCCTTTAAAAATTTTAGAGCCACCTAACTTTTATGGCTCTCACCGTATTTTGCACAAATTTTGGAGGTGTATTCTTCACTGGTTTTGACCAACCTCGAACCGCAAGGATTACAGAGATGCTCTCAAGCGAAAGCTTGAGAGAAGTGAGAGAAAGTCCAAGTCATCATTACTGATGGTTTTATGCAGGCTACTTCAGTCTACACCAATTGTCATGAGTATTACCTACAAGTCTAGGAAAATATCATCCTAGCAATTGCTCCCTGTTCAAACCCATCCAATGTAGGGTGCGTACCAATTTTCTCAAATCGAGTCAATAAAATTCAATAAAATACGCTGGTGAGCAATCCCAAAAGGTCGCACATCTCCTGACTGCTCAGAAAAGCATTTTCCCGCCCGAATCTGCTCCGGTGTCAACAACTTCATATCCCAACCCTCAAGCAAAACTAAATCCTTGACATCCGCACTAAGTTGTGCATGAAAAACGTGGCGAACCACATCTTTTTCGACATCGCAACAGAAAAAAGAAACACTTGCAGGAGCATAACTAATTTCTTCTTTCAATTCCCGCAAGACAGCCACTTGGGCAGTTTCTCCCGGTTCCAAGTGCCCGCCAAACAAAGCCCAATGTCCGGGATATCTGATATGAGGAATATCGTCTCGCAACTGACAGAGAAACTTGCCGTCTTGGTATAAAATCGCGATCGCAACGTGAATTTTAGTCATTAGTCATTAGTCAGTAGTCAGTAGTCATTAGTCATTAGTCATTAGTCAGTAGTCAGTAGTCATTAGTCATTAGTTATTTAACAGGAATACACGGATTAATTCTCGAGTATTCCTCAGCTATTAAATAAATAAGGAAGAGGGAACCAAGAGCAATTATCAAATAACCAATAACAAATAACAAATAACCCATGCTTATTTCCCCTTGTCTGAACTGGGAGTGCGCTTTAATTGTTCCATTTCCTCAACATAAACTTCACCTAAATCTTTTCCGGCCAATTCCTTCAGAGTAATACTCTTGTAGCGGACTTCTCCCTTCAGCAACACTTCATCGCCAAGCTGGGGCAACTCTTGCTTGGTTAAAATCCACATACTGCCAGTACCATCGTCAATTTGATAAGCCGCATTCCCTACAAACGGAGCGCGATTTTCTACCTTTCCCCGGAGATAAACTTCACCATCGACTTGTCGCTTTTGTTGAACGTCGCCAATGCTAGCAACATTAAAGCCAAGATTAAGTTGAGACATGGGTAAATTGCCACAACTGAAGAAACCGCTGGCGAGGATTAGCGACAAAGAGCTGGTACAGAATCTTTGAACCCAAACTTGCTTATTTGCAGTAGTCATTGGTCAACTGATTTGAGATTTGAGATACGACTTACTTTAACAGAATCCCCAGAATCGATCGCAAGTAAGAAATTTCTCTAGTGGAGTCCTTGGCGGGGATTAAGCTAAAATCTAAAATCGTCAGCCCCTAACCCAGAGTCTACAATGGATGCCAAAACTGCTCAAATACTAGATGGCAAAGCTTTAGCGACAAAGATTCAAAGCGAGCTGAGCGATCGAGTCCGTGCCCTACAACCCCAAAAGGGGCGTCCTCCGGGACTGGCGGTGCTGATGGTGGGGGACAACCCAGCCAGCGCAGCCTATGTTCGCAATAAAGAGCGAGCCTGCGCTAAAGTTGGCATAGCTTCCTTCGGCCAGCATTACCCCGCAAACGCTACTCAAGCCGAACTAGAACTTGCAATTCGTGCACTCAACGAGGACGATCGAGTAGATGGCATTTTAGTTCAATTACCGCTACCAGAACACTTAGATGCAATTTCGCTGCTGTACCAAATTGCCCCCGACAAAGATGCTGACGGACTTCACCCTGTAAATTTAGGCCGTCTCGTGCGCGGGGAGGAAGGTTTGCGGAGTTGTACTCCCGCCGGAGTGATGCGGTTATTGCAGGAATACCAGATTGATTTAAAAGGAAAAAATGCCGTTGTTTTGGGCAGAAGTATTTTGGTAGGTAAACCAATGGCACTGATGCTATTAGAAGCCGACTGCACTGTTACTGTAGCTCATTCGCGATCGCAAAACTTAGAATCGATTACCAATCAAGCCGATATTTTAATAGCTGCAGTCGGCCGCACAGAAATGATTACACCTAATATGGTCAAACCTGGATCAGTAGTAATTGATGTCGGTATTAACCGCGTCGTCAATCCAGACGGTACGAGTCGTTTGGTCGGAGATGTGGACTTTGATGCTGTTAAAACCGTAGCCGAATTTATCACGCCGGTGCCGGGAGGAATCGGGCCGATGACTGTTGCTATGCTTTTGGAAAATACCGTTTCGACTTATATTGAATACGGTTCTAATTGAATTATGACCCACTTGTGAGCCAGTATTGGTTCAATTAGGGTTAGTAATCTACCAACACACAGAGATTTTAGCTATGGCTTTAAAACCCGATCCATCAGGGATAGTGCGCTTAATTGGCGACAACACCTCGGAATTCATTCAACTTTCTCCTGGAGATGTAACCAACTTCCCTTTAGGAGCTTGGGCCCTCGATGGCGACGATACAGTAGATGGCTCAGGGGCTAGCGAGTTAATCCTGGGAAATGAAGGGGAAGATTTTCTCACAGGTTTTGACGGCAATGATTCTGTATTTGGGGGAAAAGGAAGAGATGCCCTGTCTGGAGTTGATGGAAATGACTGCCTCAGTGGTGGTCTAGATGCTGATTTCGTTACTGGAGAGCGTGGCGATGATATTTTATTTGGGGGTAGAGGCAATGATTTTTTACTCGACGAAATAGGGAATAACACTCTGGTTGGCGGCTTGGGCAGAGACTTCTTAATGTGTTTTGACAATAATTTATGCGTTCTGGGAATAGATCCTGCCAGTACAGATATCAATTCTAGTGATGCGATCACAAATTTTGATCCTGAGGTGGATCGCATTGGATTAGCGAGTGGCTTAACGGTGAATGATATAGTGTTGGAGCCGGTAGAGAATGTGACATTCACATATAGGTTCGATCTGTCGCCAGCTTTACAACCATTGCTCCCAAATCTGGTCAGCGTTAGCGAACTTTCTTCAGGAACTCTAATCAGAGTCAGGAATTCTAACGCGATTTTAGGTTTTGTAAAGGATGTAACCCCTAATGAACTACAAAGCAGGATTGTTTCCGTTCAGGGTTTCTAAGTTCAGGACAATCAGTGGTGAGCTGACAAACTTATCATATTGTTAGCCCTAAATTAACTGCTGATATTTACAGGACTTACGCAGAAACGCTAGTAGTAGGGTGCGTATTTCGCACCTTACTACTATGAGGCGTGTAAAATTTGACTGTGCAGCGTAAGTCTTGTAAAATTATTTACTCTTTGAGTCCGCATCGGCGGACGAAAGTTGGTGTAGTAGCGATTTCATGCTCGGAGCGAAATCACTAATCACTAAGATTTACCGTGAGAAATTATTGATAGCAACAACGCGAATTCGGGCTTGTCAATCCAGACGGTACGAGTCGTTTGGCCCCAGATGTGGATTTTAATGCTGTTAAAACAGTAGCCGGATTTATCACGTCGGTGCCGGGAGAAATCGGGCCGATGACTGTTGCTAGGCTTTTGGAAAATACCGTTTCGAGTTATATTAAATACGGTTCTAATTGAATTATGACCCACTTGTGAGCCAGTATGGGCTCAAGTAGGGTTAGTAATCTACCAACACACAAAGATTTTAACTATGGCTTTAAAACCAGATCCATCAGGGATAGTGCGCTTAATTGGCGACAACACCTCGGAATTAATTCAACTTTTTCCTGGAGATGTAACCAACTTCCCTTTAGGAGCTTGGGCCCTCGATGGCGACGATACAGTAGATGGCTCAGGGGCTAGCGAGTTAATCCTGGGAAATGAAGGGGAAGATATTCTCAGAGGCTTTGCAGGCAACGATTCTTTATTTGGGGGAAAAGGAAGAGATGCCTTGTTTGGACAGGAGGGGAATAACTCCCTCAATGGTGGTCTAGATGCTGATTTTATTCTTGGAGAGGCTGGCAATGATATTTTATTTGGGGGTAGAGGCAATGATGTTTTAGACGGCGCAGGGGGGGATAACACTCTGGTTGGCGGCTTGGGCAGAGACTTGTTAACTTGTGGGTTCGGCAATAATTTATGCGTTCTGGGAATAGACCCTGCCACTACAGATATCAATTCTAGTGATATAATAGAAAGTTTTGACCCTGATAGCGATCGCATTGGATTAGCGACTGACTTAACGGTCAATGATATAGTGTTGGAGCCGGTACAGAATGTGGCATTAACATATACGATCGATTTCCCGCAAGCTTTACAACCATTACTCCCTCCAGGTCCGGCCGGCGCAAGTGGATCTGCTTCAGGAACTCAACCCAGAGGCGGAATTACCGGAGTTTATTCAGGAACTCTAATCAGAGTCAGAAATTATAACACGATTTTAGGTTTTGTAGACAATGTAACGCCTAATGAACTACAAAGCAGGATTGTTTCCGTTCAGGGTTTCTAAGTTTAGGACAATCAGTAGTGAGCTGACAAACTGATCAGAAGTACGGTGCGTCGCTGTGAGATGGTATATCGGATTTGAATATTTAAGGGTGGCGACGCACCCTAATGCTTTTAATCAAGCTCAATGTCGCATTCGCTCGTTTAACAGCCCTCGGAACTTGGCTGTATTCAGACGGATGGCTCTTAATGCTGTTATCAAGAAACCACTCTCAAGCGTAGCTTACGACAGAAAAGACTACGGGTTGCGATGAATGATGACTACAGGATGAAAATTCTCCAGCCCTTGTGCCAAGCCTGATTGAGATGCTCTTACCCTGATTGCGTGGATTTGCATTTAGAATGGAAACGCTGGAGAACATAAGCGCAAATAAATATCCCGTTGAGTATCAGAAAAAGCTCTTCTGCCATGCATGATTCTAGTATTGTCAACCATTAGAATATCCCCTGTTTTCCAGGATATTTCTGTAGTTATTCTCTCAGCCACTTCATTTAGCTCTGAAACAATATCATCAGTAATTTCGGAATTATCATCAAAAAAAACGGTGTTTTTAGATCTATGTTTTGCTGGTAATAAGCTGCTAATAAAGGTCGAATATTTTCCACATCTACTTGGATGTATTGCTGGACAAACATATTGAAGATCGATGGATTCATCTGCGTTTATTTGCAATAGTAAATTATTTCTTCTACAGGTCTGTTCTACTACTCTTAAGTCGGTAGTTTTGTATTGCTTTTGCCAAACATCCTTATCCAAATGACCACAATATTTTAATTTTTTATGAGCAAATAGCTCTTTGATTGGACTACTGAGTTCATTGAAAAATTGCCTTCCATCACATATTATTGTTTCACCGTTTTCTGATGCTGGATGAGCACAGAAGAACCAAAGCATCAACGGAATATCTCGCTGATAGTACATTTCTCCATGCAATTTAATCTCATCATTAAAATCATTGACGCTTAAAATAGTTGCATTCCCATTAATTACTCGGCGATTAAACACGCCTCCGGTGTAATCCCGAAAATCTTTACTAAGGGAGTTAGTGAATTCGGTAAAAGTAGCAACACTATTTTCAAACCCTCTAAAAAGCAAGACACCATAAGATTTAAACAGGTTAATAATTTCTTCCCTGTCCAGGTCTAAAATATTGATATTATCCGTATTGATGATTTGTTGACCAACATTTTCTGATAAAAGCTGTGTATTTACCTTCATATCTATCTCCTCGCTAGTTTCTATTTTGTACAAAGGGTGGTTGAAACAATCACTGCCGATTCCTTGAGATTTCTAAATATTCCTCAATTCAAAATTCATCAAACCTGCTTTACTCCAGCAGTTCAGGTTGTTGATGTACGATTAATTCGTAAAGCGGTTGAAAGCTAAACCAGCCTACCTGATGTGAGCCTACCTGGCGCTGCGCCAGACGAGCATTGTCGGAGTCGATGAGGATGGGAGTGCCAGCCGCCTCTGCCATCAACTGCGCCTGACAAGAACGTTCCATTGCGACAAACCACCAAGCAGCTTCATCAACTGAATGACCCACAGTGAGTAGACCGTGGTTGCGGAGGATAATGGCTTTCTTCTCCCCTAGTGCTGTTGCTATGCGCTTGCCTTCCTCAAGCTGGAGAACTACTCCGGTGTAGTCATCAAACAGGCTGTGGTCTTCGTAGAAGGAACAGGCATCTTGGGTGAGGGGGTCGAGGAGACGACCGAGGCTAGACCAGCTTTTGCCGAAAATTGAATGAGCGTGTGCTGCTGCCACCACATCAGGACGGGCTGCATGAATTTGAGAATGGATGGCGTAAGCTGCCGTGTTAATAGGCTTGTGCCCCTCTATAACTTCACCTTGATGGTTCACCAGCAGCAGGTCGCTGACCCGGATGAGACTGAAATGTTTACCCAACGGATTGACCCAAAAGCAATCCAGGTGTTCAGGGTCGCGGACGGTAATGTGTCCCGCGATGCCCTCACTAAACCCAAAGTGTCCAAACAGACGTAAGGCTGCAGCAAGGCGCTGCTTGCGATGACGGCGTTCTTCCTCAACCGTAGCAAAGGTCGGAGGCTGGAAGATGGATTGAAGTTCTTTTAAGGTAGGCATAGAATGCGTGTCAACTTAATTTGACAGGGCCCGGTTATTTTAACCTAATTTTGCTCTTCATATAAAATTTCAATAGGAATTCTTGACAGCAACAACGCGAATTCGGCGATAATCTGCAATCCAATTACCATCGCGGTACAGAGCCGATCGCAAACGCTCTTCAACGGAGTTAATTACCTGCGATCGCACATCATCAGACAACCCCGACAAAAACCCACCAGCAAACATCTCAATCCAATTTACCATACCCGCGCTGCCACCTTCCAGGGGAGTCGGGCGATCGAACAAAACCGCATAACCCACATCAAATCCCTGCTTTTCCAAAAGCCCAGCATACTCGCCAATACTCGGAAAATACCAAGGATTAAGCGCTTCAGGCTCCTCACAGCCAATTTCTGACAAAACACTCAAAAGTGCCCGGACGATCGCCCCCACGTTCCCCTTACCGCCAAACTCAGCCACAAAACGCCCTCCCGGCTTCAGCGCTTTTTCCACACAATTAATCACAGCATCCGGCTGTTTAATCCAGTGCAAAACCGCATTAGAAAACACAGCATCTAACGGCTCTTCTACTTGAAAATTCCTCGCATCTGCGACAGAGAACTTAATGTGAGGATAGTTATCTTTTGCCGCAGAAATCATCGACAAAGAGGAATCAATACCTTGCACAAAAGCACCCGTTTGAGCAATCTTTTCAGTTAACTGTCCCGTACCGCAGCCCAAATCCAGAATTTGTTCACCAGCCTTCGGAGCGAGTAACTCCACAAGGGATTCACCGTACTGCCAAACAAAAGCATGATTTTTCTCATAAAGGGCAGAATTCCAAAAATCTTGTGACATCTCATCTCTTCCTTTCACTTCTTTTCTCATCTCTTCGCGTTCTGCGCGCCTTCGCGGGACGAAAGTTGGTGTAGTAGCGATTTCAAGATCCGCTCGAAATCACTAATCACTAAGATTTAGCGTCAGGAATTTTTGACAGCAACAACGCGAATTATCCGGTGCTCTGCAATCCCATTACCATCGCAGTACAGCGCCGACGGCAAACACTCTTCAAGCAAACACTCTTCAACGGATTTGGTTACCTGCGACCATTGCACATTATCAGACCACCCCGGCAAAAACTCCTTAACAAACCCTCGAATCCAAGTTTCCAGACCCTCCCTGCCACTTAGGCCAAGCGGGCGATCGACCAAAAGCGCATAACGCACATCAAATCCCTGATTTTCCAGAAGCCCAGTATACTCGCCAATACTCGGACAATACCAAGGATTAAGCGCTTCAGGCTCCTGGCCCCTAATTTTTGACAAAACACTCAAAAGTGCGCGGACGAGCGCCTCCACACTCCCCTTACCGTTAAACTCAGCCACAAAACGCCCTCCCGGCTTCAGCGCTCTTTCCACACAATTAATCACAGCATTCAGCTCTTGAATCAAGTGCAAAACCGAATAAGAAAACACAGCATCTAACGGCTCTTCTACTGGAAAATTACTCGCATCTTCGACCTCGAATTTAATGTCAGAATAGTTATCTCTTGCATCCCCAATTCTCGAAGAACAGGAATCAATACCTTGCACACAAGCACCACTGTCAGCAATTTTTTTAGTTAAGTATCCCGTACCGCAGCCCAAATCCAGAATTTGTTCACCATACTGCGGAGCGAGTAACTCCACAAGAGATTCACCGCCTAACAAAACCATGATTTTTCTCATAAAGGGCAGAATTCCAAAAATATTGTAACATCTCTTCTCTTCTTTTCTCTTCTTTTCTCATCTCTTCGCGTTCTTCGCGTCTTCGCGGTTCGTTATTAAATTATTTACCAGCAAGCAGATTAATTCCATCCCCATCAATACGGCAAACCCTAATATTTTCCAAAATCCGCGCTCCCTGCTTTTCATAAAAAGCAATTCCCCGCGCATTGGCAGTATTAACAGTCCATTCCATACGGCCGCAATTTGTTGACTCAGCAATTTGTGCTAAATACTTTAACAGCGCTGTACCGACTCCCATACCGCGCATAGGAGCTTGCACAAATAAATCATCAAGCCAAAGACACGGCTGCGTCAACAAACTTGAATAAGAAGCATAAAACATAGCAAATCCTACCGCTTTTCCCGCAACTTCCGCCAACAAAACCCGCACTAGCGGAGGCTGGCAAAACAACGTTTGCTGCAATTTATCTGCTGTTGCTGCTAACAAATTTTTAGAGCCATCAAACTCGCTTTTTTGGGAAATAAAATCCACGATTAATTCCAAATCTGCCAGCTCTGCTTCTCTAATTTTGATATCCAAATTAGCCATTGTTTAATTCTCCACTTCGCCTATTAATCACTGTATGAAATATCATCCTCAATGTCCAATATATGTTTAACTAACAACTTATACTTTTAAAATATCAATCATGGGGACTTATGGAACTTCGGCATTTGCGTTATTTCCTTGCAGTTGCAGAGGAACTGAATTTCACTCGCGCAGCCGAAAAACTGCATATTGCCCAACCTCCGCTGAGCCAACAAATCCAGCATTTAGAGGCAGAGTTGGGGTTTCAACTGTTTCGCCGCACCAAGCGGACGGTGCATTTAACGGCAGCGGGACAGGTTTTTTTCGAGGAGGCCGGGAAAATTCTGCAGCAAGTCGATCGAGCAATTCAACTCGGCCGACAAACCAGTCGGGGCGAACTCGGCCAACTGACGATCGGCTTTGTGAGTTCTGCAGCACACAACGTGGTTCCAGCCATTTTGCAGGCGTTTCGCACTCGGTGTCCCGCCGTCAAGCTGGAACTGCACGAGCTGACGACCAACGAACAGTTGCAGCGACTGCGGTTCGGGCAAATTGATATCGGCTTCGTGCGCCCTCCGGTTGAGGAAGACGGGATAAATTCTGAAATCGTTTTTCGAGAACCGCTGATAGTGGCACTGCCAGAAACGCATCCGGCGGCCGATCGCACGCATCTTGAATTACGCGAACTTTCCACGGAACCGTTCATCCTCTTTCCCCGTTCCCTGGCTCCGGGATTGTACGATGCGATCGTCAGTCTTTGTCAACAAGCAGGTTTTAGCCCGATCGCGGCTCAAGAAGCAATTCAAATGCAAACCATTGTCAGTCTGGTAGCGGCCGAGATGGGAGTGGCGATCGTCCCTGAGTCGATGCAAAATTTCCAGCGCAGCGGGGTTGTTTACAAATCTTTGCCAGAATCAACCTGCATTGTGGCGATCGCTCTAATTTGGCGCAGCGATCCAACGGCGGCGGTGCAGCGGTTTTTGGAAGTCGCCAGACAAATCAGCGGATTTGAGATTTGAGATTGTAAATTTTAGATTGACTGGCAATTTGACAAACTTATCAAAACTCAAAGATTTTCTGTGCAACAACACCCGTAGAATGATTAATTGATGCTCGGAGTTCGAGCAACTACTGCCGTAAAAGTCGGCACGATGCGACCTGAACGGCTCACAATATCCCATATAAATATTAAGTACAAGAGAGCAAGGGATGGTATTGGCAACAGAAATGGGTTCGTCCCAACCGGAATCCTCTTTCGACCTATCTACTTATCTAGTCAATCGAAAAGAGGTGATCGAGGTAGCTCTCGACAGTGCACTCCCGGTCATCTACCCAGAGAAAATTTACGAAGCAATGCGCTACTCGCTGCTAGCGGGGGGCAAGCGCCTGCGTCCGATCCTGTGTCTGGCTAGCTGCGAACTGGCCGGCGGCACTACATCTATGGCAATGCCCACAGCTTGCGCTTTGGAAATGATCCATACGATGTCGCTGATCCACGACGATTTGCCGGCAATGGACAATGACGACTACCGGCGCGGGAAACTGACGAACCACAAAGTCTACGGCGAAGATATCGCTGTTTTGGCTGGCGATGGTTTGTTGACCTATGCTTTTGAATTTATCGCCACTAAAACTGAGAACGTACCCCCCCAACAGGTGTTGCGGACGATCGCCCATTTGGCGCGGGCATCGGGCGCTGCTGGACTCGTAGGCGGTCAGGTGGTTGATTTGGAATCGGAAGGAAAGACAGATGTTTCTCTGGAAACTTTGAATTACATTCACGCTCACAAAACAGGCGCGCTGTTAGAGGCCTGCGTAGTTTGTGGGGCAATTCTGGCTGGGGCTTCGGCTGCGGATTTGCAGCGGCTGTCTCGTTTCGCTCAAAATATTGGGTTGGCTTTCCAGATAATTGACGACATTCTGGATATTACTGCTACTCAAGAAGAACTGGGCAAAACTGCTGGCAAAGATGTTCAAGCAGGAAAAGTCACTTATCCGAGTTTGTGGGGAATTGAGGAGTCTCGGCGCCAAGCTTCGCAGCTTGTTGCTGATGCTAAGGCTCAATTGGCAGTGTTTGGGAGTAAAGCTCTACCGCTGCTGGCGATCGCCGATTTTATTACCAGCCGCAGTAACTAGAAATATCAAACACTATGCAGGAAATTTGCAGCGGCATCTTAAACAATCATGTACTCGTGGTTGCTTTGATCGCTTGTCTGGCGGCTCAGATCATGAAGCTGCCGATCGAGTTGGTCAAAAATCGCAAGTTTAATCTTCGGTATTTGGTAACAACGGGGGGAATGCCCAGCGCTCACTCGTCTTTTGTGGGCGCTTTGGCTGCTGGAGTGGGACAAACGATGGGATGGGAAAGTCCAGAGTTTGCGATCGCTGCGATCTTTGCAATTATTGTGATGTACGACGCTGCAGGCGTCCGCCAAGCAGCCGGCAAGCAAGCTCGCATCCTCAACCAAATTATTGACGAGTTTTTTGAGGAAGATCACAACCTTAATGAGGCTCGCCTCAAAGAGTTGCTGGGACACACTCCTTTTCAAGTGCTTGTCGGTTTGGGGCTGGGAATCACTATTGCTTGGATCGCAGGGCCTGCATATTAGTTAACAGTTAACTGTTAACTGTTAACTGTTAACTGTTAACTAATGACTACTGACCGAATTCTGCTTGCAGAATATCGTCGTTGTCATCGGCGATCGTGGCGACAATAGTAATAACCCGGGAAATTTCCCCGGTCGAGATTTCGGCGATCGTCCGAGTTGATATTACCGCAACTTGATTGTCAACAATCGCAAAATGAGATTCCAAAGTAGACAGCCAATTCATTTCTAGAAGTTTCCGCATTAATTGAGCTTCATTCTTCGCCGGCAACTGCAGTACAAAAGCCCAAACCGTCAAAGTATCATCTTCGGTTTCGCCCGTGAGTTGCACGAACACTTCAACACTGCCGTAATTGAACTTCCAAAGATGTCCGCCAGCTTCACTTTGACCGACCATCACTTTTTGGTCTACAGCCATGCTGGCGATGACAGTTTCAATTTCTTCTGCATAGGTGACGGCTGTGGCTTTTTCGACCTGCTCGGAGGCGATCGCGCTTTCACTTAAAAGGCTTTCTGCGGAAGCTGTTTGTATGTTCGGCTCGCTGGTAGTCATAATTATATTTAGATGGAAAACTATTCCAATAATCAGTTTACTTGCTAAAGCTTAAAATTATGACTTTAAATAACTGGTTCCGAGGCATAGCCTGGGAACCAGTATATCTCGCTTGTTTGCAGAGGCAGACGCAAGTTTGACTGGCAAAGCGGTTTCAACCAGGTGCGCGATCGAATTTAAGCCTTGGGCTTAGTCGCCGCCGGCTTCTTCTCAATGGTATTCAAGCCGTTGAGGAACATCGGCACAAATTTCTCCACAAATGCCTGGGGGTCGCGGTTCCAGGCGCGCTGAGCTACATCGACTCTGGTCATTTGCAGATCCGGGGCCAGCAGGGTTCTGGGTAAGCGTTCCATCAGGTATTGCGGGCGTTCCCACATCGGCATGGTGTTGGCAATATCCACTAGGCGGGTGACGCGGCGGAGTTCTGCCCCCAACATGATATCCATTCCCGATTCAAAAGCTGCTTGTTCGATCGCCACATACTTGCGCTTTGCCTGTTCCACCTTCTGGCGGTGTTCCGGGCTTTTGTCGGCAATTTGGGCCAGCCAGCGGTTGCCCCAGCGGACGTGACCAGCTTCTTCGGGAAAAATCTTTTCGATGGTTTCGCGGATTTTGACGTTTTCTGCGGTTTGGGGAGCCTGTTTGAGGGCGTGGATGTGCGCTGAGAAATATTCGCATCCCCGCTTCTCGGTGACGTTAATCGCGGCGAGGGAAGAAATTACAAAATCTTCGCGGTCTTTGGTAGGCTCTGTTAGGTCGTTGTCGAGCAACCTTTCAAATTCGTCAATATAGGAGACTCCCGGCGGCGTTCCCACATTTTGGCCGATGTCTACCAGCAAGTCGGTGAGCCACATGGCGTGCCGCGCTTCGTCGGAAATGTGCCGGGAAAGATCGCGCACGAGTTCTGGCGGATTGCCGTCGAGCTGTTCGATCAAGTCGGTGAGGTCTTTGCAACTGCGCTGTTCGCTAAACCGATAGCGATTGAGGGTGATCAGGTGAATTTCGCGATCGCGCACCACTTGAGCTAAAATTTCGCGCGCTCCCATAGCGTTCCGCAGCTTGCGGGGATAGGCAACAGTCATGCTTTTATGTTGTTTTGTAAAGATACCTATATAAGTGTAACGCAGTTTTTCGGCTTCCTAATTCACTCGCAAGGCAGAAAGTTATTGTTTAGCACGGAGATTGAATTTTTTACAGACAATTTTTTTACTAGCTCAACCAATGACAATAGTTTTGAGTTGCGAGTCATACCATTTTAGATTTTAGATTTGAGATTTTAGATTAAAAATGACTGATGACTATCAGGGTTTGGAGCTTTTCTACAGTTTGATTATTTTTTTAAACTGCTATCACGCAAGGATTGCGCGGATCGCACCAAGCAACCTCATACACTCAAAACTTTTCAGGTTCCGTCGAGTCTTTTGCCTCAACACTAGCAGACTCTTGTTGAAATTTTCGCGCCTCTTCTACTTCTAATCTAGCCAGAGTTGTCGCCACATCGGCTAACTGTAAAGCCAGATTCATCCGACAAATCGGGTTTTTTTCCCTCCAGAGGTCTTTTGCCAAGAAATGCACTCGCGGGGCGAAACATTTTAATTGAATTTGGCGGAGTAACTTTCACCAGAAAACGAGCGAGAAGCCCCTGGCTACCGACATGGGGAGGAAAGCGGCTGCGACTTCAGTCGCCTTGAATCAAAATCCATAGGAATAGCCATCTTTTTTGTGAATAGGTTGGCAATATTTATGACTAATTCCTGCTACTCTTCCCTTCATTGTAGCGATGTCGAACGAACCGGATGCACGGCAAAGAACTCGTCCCACGTAGGAACCGACTTTCTTGCCTGCGGTGACTGTCGCGCCAACAATATCGCCAGTTTGAAAACCCACATGGATCTGCTTTTTTGATCTATGTCGAATTGGGAAGCCAAACCGATCCGTGCCACACATTTGTCGAGTACCGTGTCCTGCTGCTTTTATTAGCAGCGGTTGAGAAGTCAGCACCTTTAATTCTTCGACTTTACCTACGCAAGCAGCATCTAACCAGTGAGATTTAGGTAGCTGCAAACGAGTGCGATTGAATTTTGTCAAGCCGCCACTACCAGTAGAAACTGGTAAACCAGTCATACGGAGTTGATTAAATAACGCCCAGCGAGTCGAATTAACGGCTGCTGCGTCTTTTAATGGACGTTTTGCTTGAGACAGGATCTTTTTCAAGACATCTGGCTTCTTAGAGAGGAATTGCTCAATGCCTTGAGTTCCTTTCTTGACATTGCATTTTTCACAGGCAAGACAAAGATTAGAAATGCGATTAGATCCGCCTTTGGCTTTGGGATGAATATGTTCGACTTGTAGTGGTGTATCTGTAGCTCCACAGTACGCGCACTTTCTATCCCACTTATTCAACAAATATTCGCGGATCTCGTAACCCCATAAAACGCCTTGCTGATACTCCAGTCCACTAATCTCTGGATTTTCTAGTTGTTGTAAGTCAAATCGCACAAGTTCTTGAGCAATAGAACCAATGGGAGCGACTTTCATCAATCTAGTTGCCCAGGTTAGGGTTGTTTCGACACGATGTTGTAGGCTTGGAGCCAGCCACCCTTTCGGGCGAGTTCTATTTAAAAATTTCGCTTTTCGATAGCGAGTATGGCGATTTCTTCTGCTCCTACGCAGTGAACGGCGAGATTCCAAGCTAGCTTTAATTGATTGACCTCGGTGAGCTAGTTCTGCACCAAAGATTACGTCCTCTCCTTGCACTAATGCGATTCCAGTAGTTTTGGAGCCAGGGTCTAATTTAAGAGTGATTGGTTTTTGGGGTGCTGTTACCTCTACTTTGAGAATGAGTGTGAATGGATACCTTTTAAAAACAGCAGCTTTGCCAGTGGTTAGCAATTTGCGAGCCAATCCTGGGCGGATTGGATTGAGCGGTCGTTTGTGACTATCAAGTACAAAAACGAAATTAGACATAAAGTCCTCCATTCCTGGGTAATGTTCGCTCCCTTGAATGTTTTATGAGCTTGTTATGCCAAAAGCACTGGTTTAACCCCGCCCGAGCCTGTTTAACTTTTAGCGATAGAGCGGAAAACTAGCGTCGCATTCTCCGGTATCATGACTCAAAAAACGTAGGTCTAATCCTGTCTCTGGTAAGGTTCGGGCTTTCTTCTTGCACCGCTCGGAACGAGCCGGACTTCCCAAAAGCCCCCGCTTTTAAGCGTGGGGTTCCTTACGGTCATAGTCTTTCTTCGGTTGAAGTTTGAATGCCCAGCAACACCCGTTCTAGCTCCAAGTAAACAAATGTCAGCATGATTACTTTATCTTCATCGGTGATTGTAACACTACAGGTTGCCGATCGAGGTTCAACGCCTTCGTGCCTGACAACTACAGTATATTTTCCCTGCTTCAGGTTATCAAAATTCACATCGGCCTCAAACAGGTCAACTGTCTCCTCGGCCACCACTCGTCCTTCTTGAGTCAGTAAAGTGACAAACGCAATGCCGTCAACTGAAGTCATGGCGACGTTACTCTGATTGCGGATCATCACAAAAATATCGGACATCATTGGGTCATTGGTAATTGCTAATTGCTAATTTAGAATGAGTGCATAATCTCACAAACAAAGGAGCATAAATACAGTGAATTATTTCAAGTTTTTGCTAATTTTGACTATTAGTGCAGCGGTTCTAGGTTTGGGAAAAAGTGGGGCCCTAGCTGCTGTCTGGAATATCTCTGAGAATGAGCCTGGTTTGCAGATTCACGGCGTGCAGGTTGCTCAAAGGGACGATCGCAATTTAAGCAACTCAAAAGGTACATTAAAAGAAGGCAGTGCCATCTCTATCGATCCAGATGAAGTTACGGGCATACCACAAGCTGAGGCGCGACAGCGTTTCATTTTGAATAAGATATATCGGGTTCAGGAAGGCACTACCGCTGACGATTTGTTTATTGTTGATGAGAAAGCAAATAAATGGGCTGTAGAGGATGTTTCTGAGGCTACAATGGGCCCTACTACTAACAGCGTTGCCCAGATAGTGTCGGGTAACGGGAGAGTTTGGGCGCTGATCCAGAAGTTCTAAATAAAAAAAAACGCCGCTTTTAAGGGCGGCGTTCTTATTAATTAAAAATCACAGGTTAAAAATGGTATAATTACCATTTTTAAGTTTTAATTTTCAATTATTAATTTTCTAACAGTCGTAGTAGAGAGCAAACTCGTAGGGGTGAGGACGCAGCCGCATTGGGTTGACTTCGTTGTCGAGTTTGTAGGAAATCCAGGTTTGGATGAAGTCTTCGGTAAATACACCAGTTTCAGTTAAGAAACTGTGGTCTTTTTCTAAAGCTTCTAAAGCGCCTTCCAAGGAACCGGGAGTCGAAGGAATCTTGCTCAATTCTTCAGGGGAAAGGTCGTAGATATCCACGTCCAAAGGTTCGCCCGGATCGATTTGATTCTTGATGCCGTCTATGCCGGCGCACAGCATGGCTGCAAATGCTAAATAGGGGTTGGATGTGGCATCGGGACAGCGGAATTCTAACCGCTTGGCTTTGGGGTTGGTTCCCGACAACGGAATCCGCACTGATGCCGATCGATTTCCTTGAGAGTAAGCTAAGTTTACAGGCGCTTCAAAGCCCGGAACTAAACGCTTGTAGGAATTGGTCGTGGGGTTGGTGATTGCCAAAAGTGCCGGTGCGTGCTTGAGAATGCCGCCGATGTAATGCAGTCCCATTTGACTGAAACCAGCATATTGATCGCCTGCAAATAGAGGCTGGCCGTCTTTCCAAATCGACTGGTGAACGTGCATCCCGGAACCGTTGTCGTTAAACAGCGGTTTGGGCATGAAGGTGATGGTTTTGCCGTATTTTTTGCCGACGTTTTTGATGACGTATTTGTAAGTCAGCAAGTAGTCGGCGGCTTGTACTAAAGTGGCAAAGCGGAAACCGAGTTCGCATTGACCGCCGGTGGCGACTTCGTGGTGGTGCTTTTCAATGGGTACGCCGCATTTTGCCATTGTCAGCAGCATTTCCGTTCTCATGTCTTGAGAGGTATCGGTTGGTGCTACTGGGAAATAACCTTCTTTGTAACGCGGTTTATAGCCGAGGTTGCCACCTGCTTCTTCTTTGCCGGAATTCCAACGACCTTCGATCGAATCTACGTAATAGTAGCCGGAATTTTGGGTTTGGTCGAAGCGAACGTCGTCAAAAATAAAGAATTCTGCTTCCGGGCCAAAGAATGCTGTATCGCCGAGACCGGTCGAAAGCAAGTAGTCTATGGCTTTTTGGGCAATGGTGCGGGGACAGCGACTGTACGGTTCGCCCGTGCGGGGTTCTTTGATGCTGCAAATGAAGCTGATGGTCGGTTCTGCCATGAACGGGTCCATCCAAGCAGTGGTCGGATCGATGACCATCGTCATGTCTGATTCGTTGATGGCTTTCCAGCCCCTAATGCTGGAACCGTCGAAGGGTACGCCGTCTGTGAATGCGGTTTCGTCGATTTGGTCGTGGTACAGGGAAAGGTGCTGCCAGATCCCCGGCATATCGATGAATTTGAGGTCAACGATCTGGATCTTATTTTCTTGTATGTAGTTTAAGGCTTCTTGGGGTGTCTGGAACATGACTTACTCCTGATATTGGTTGTGTCTTGGCGATCGGCCGATTTCAGACTGTTTGGGCGATCGTAGGCCTTCAGTATCCACTATTTTGTATCTATGGCTACAAAATTTTGAAATAGTGGCCCAGTGCGGCCGGGCAGTTTGAGATTCTTGCCCTGTGGATTATTTTTCGGCTGAACATATAAGGCAAACGGCTGAATTTTACGACAGTTTGCCGCGGATAGACTACCCTTCGTGAAAATCCTATCTCAAATCTTAATCAAACGCCGATTTGTAGTAGTCTACAATAGGCGGTCTGTCTCAGATAGCAAAGTATTGATAAAGATTTTTGGGAGAGAAACTTATGCGCGATGCAGTGACGAGCCTGATTGAAAATTATGATGTTGCTGGTAGGTATTTAGACCGAGATGGTATCGATCGGTTGAAATCTTATTTTGCAACGGGCACGGCACGGGTACAGGCGGCGGCTGCGATTAACAGCAATGCTGCGGCAATTGTCAAGCAAGCTGGTATCCAGCTATTTGCTGAACAGCCGGAACTGATCCGCCCCGGGGGAAATGCCTACACGACTCGTCGCTACGCGGCTTGTCTGCGGGATATGGACTACTACTTGCGCTATGCTACTTACGCCCTGGTGGCTGGAAGTACCGACGTGCTCGACGAGCGCGTGCTGCAAGGTTTGCGAGAAACTTACAATTCTCTAAGCGTTCCCATTGGCCCGACGGTGATGGGGATTAGCATTATGAAGGAGATGGTTAAGGCTCAAGTGCAAGCTGCTGGCTTGTCTGTGGGGCCTTTTTTGGATCAGCCTTTTGATTACATGATTCGCGAATTGAGCGAACAAGATATTTAACTACCAGCCGGGAAGTCCCTCGGTATATTTAAAGGGGATTAATCTGAGCGCTGCGCGAAGTACCCCGAATAAATTACCGCAGGGATGAAAGGCTCGTCGGGTTTCGGTACCCAAAGCGACAATTATTTCTGTATATCCCTTGATAATCTGGAAATACTCTGATACTATATTGGCAAGTGGGGGTGGAACTACCTCACTATAAAAAGCATGAGAAAAAAAAGGAAAAAGAAGCCTGCGGTCTAACTTTACTCAGTTGACCGTCAGGTTTGTTCACGTCAATTTGCTAGTTCTTTTAGCAGCAAATTCCGCTTGTTGCTTGCAGTTAGCAGCAGTGAGATCGATCGCTTTTTTTGGCCTCACAGCCTCCAAGCGATCTTTTTTTATGGGTTAGACAATTATAGATTAAAAATTATAGATTAAAAATTATAGATTAAAAATTATAGATTAAAAATTTTAATAATGGGGAATGACTAATGAATTAAGGCTTTGGAGCTTCCCTATAATTGCATGGTTGTTTGAAACTCGTGCTAAAAATCGCCAACACACCCCCAGACGAGGCATTTGTCTAGGGGACTTTTGGTTTGGCGCCGATCGATTTGTGCGACGGTTGTTGCTTCTACTTCGCCATTGGGGTAAAGAATGTGGATGATGTCACCGCTGACGAAGGCGAGGGGATTTTCTTGACTATTGCCCGGATTTCTGATAGGAAAGTTAATTGTTTTCATTGTCGATCGCCCGCATGGTATTTGTAGCGCTTTTAGCTGCATATAAATCATCCGCTAGTCGGAAAAATTATTGTGTGATTCTACGGATGTTTATCGGTGATAAAACTACACACTCAGAGCGATCTCAGTCACATAATGTAAGCTGGGGGCGATCGCCCCGCGACAATCGCAAAACCAAAATAATCGCCAAAAATTAGCAGTGGGGCTGGTGCGTAAGTGCTAATCTGGTACTGTTCTTAACCCTATCCGTACAGATTAAAAACCTTGGCTAAACAGCGACTAGACACTTTATTGGTCAGCCTAGATTTGTGCAGTTCCAGACAGCAAGCTCAGGCCTTGATTCGGACTGGGAAAGTCTCCATCAACCAACAGATAGTTGACAAACCGGGCACTGAGGTCGATATTGCCGCCAAAATTCAGATTAAAGAGCGATCGCGCTATGTTTCTAGAGGCGGCGACAAATTAGCCAAAGCTTTAGAAGTTTTTGCGATTCCCGTTGCAGGCAGAATTTGTCTCGACGGCGGCATTTCCACAGGCGGTTTTACCGACTGTTTGCTGCAAGCCGGCGCGGCCCTAGTGTACGGCGTAGATGTTGGCTACGGTCAAGCAGATTGGGGCTTGCGTAACGATCCGAGGGTAATTTTGAAAGAACGCACCAATTTGCGGTACATGACTCCTACTGAGCTTTACGGCGACTCTGCGCCAGCAGATTTGGCGGTAGTAGATGTGTCGTTTATTTCCCTGGATAAGATTTTACCGGCGCTGTGGGAATTGTTGGTACCACCGCGAGAAGCGGTGTTGCTGGTAAAGCCGCAGTTTGAGGTAGGGCGCGAGAGAGTCGGGAAAAAAGGGGTAGTGCGAGACTCAGCAACTCAAGCTGATGCGATTTTTCAAGTGTGGAAGGCAGCCACAGCTTTAGGATGGCAGCAACGCGGCTTAACGTGGTCGCCTTTACTTGGCCCGGCCGGTAATATCGAGTATCTTTTATGGTTGGGGATCGATCGCGAACAAGAAACAGAGCCCAGGGCGATCCTCTTCGAGGGCTGCGCTAACGAAGAGGATGTTGTGAAGGAACGGATCGCACAAGTCACCAAAGCGGCGGCGCGGGAACTTGTCGATCGATTGTAGATTGTAGATTGTAGATTGATTTCAAGATGTCAAGGTAATCTATTTTAAAAGTCAAATTAGGAACTCCAGATTGCTCTAAAATTTCAATTTTTTTGTCAATCAGACTCCTAAACTTTCACAAGAGTGAATAATTCCATGCAATCATTCAAACAAGCCGGGTCGATTTTACTCTACGTTCTAGGTGCCATCGGGTATGTGGCGATTGTAGCTACTATTGTAGGCGTTTCACTTCTCATCAAGTGGGCAGCTCTGCTACTGGCAGACAAATTATTATATACAATTCTGATTATCGGCGATTTGTTGAGAGGCATCGAAATTATCGAACTGTTAAATATATTGGTATTTGCATTTATCGGTATGGGAGTGGGTGTGGCGACAAGGCTTCTACATCCTCAATACGGTCGCAAAATTAGTGCGGCTTTGTTGATAGTTATAGTTCCCTTAGTTTTCATGATTACGCCCGCCATCAGATATAATTCTTGGCTGGAAAAAGTAGGAGAATCCGATAAATTATCGCCTCCGGAAACTGCCACATTAACTAACTCATTTTTGAACAGAAAGGTAGGACTGCCTGGTTTTATCGGTTATTACGTATATAGTGGTCAGTTTCCGGTTATTCCGACGAAACAATCTGAGATGAAAGACCTTGACAGCTTTGAAAAAAAAGTTAATTCCAGATTTGTACAGTTCACAGGTATTGCTCCGACTATTGTTTCTTGGTCAATGCGGGTTTGTTTTTGGCTGATTAGAATATTTTATTTTTCTATAGCGGTAATTGCGACGATCGCCCATTTTAGGGAAGGTGTTAGAATTGCCAGACGGTAATACGATTTTCGATTTTCGATTAAAGAATTGGGAATCACGGATGAATATCGTGGTTTGGAGCTTACCTACAGTTGCATTCTTTTTTGACAATTGTATAAGAATACAAGCAGTAGGGTGCGTCCGATCCTAGCTCTTCGATTATTCGCAAATAACCATCTGCTGACGTACCCTACTCAACTACTAGGGCAATTTTTAATTGCCTATTTTAAACTCTTGCTGCAAGCGATCGATAATTGTATTACGCTCGATGGTGGCGAGAATGTCTTGAATTACCGTATCTTGTCCCAGGGGGCCCCAGGTGCAGCCTTTTTCTAAATAAACTTGGGCGGCGCGACCGACAGCGTAGGTTCCGTAAGCTGCTAAACTAGCTTGAGTGACAGCAACTCCGGCAAAAGTAGAAAAGCCGATGTGCGGGGCCGCAGCGGCCGCAGTTTTGCCAAATCCCAACAGAAAACTGCTACCCAATTCTCCCAAAAGTACGCCGCCCGCGCTGGAGAAAATAGTCTGCCAAAGTTTCCCGGCTTCGTAACCAGTCATGGGTAAGCCGTAAAGTCTGGATAAAGAGCGAATTAAGGCTAAATCTGCGACACTTGCTCCCATTACATCCAAGAAAGCCACGGGATTTAAACCGACAGCCAAAGCTTTATATTTTGCAAATTGCCAGATTAAATCTTCGGCTTCTGTTTGTCGCAATTTGAGAACGTGACGGGCAATATTTGCTTCGGCATCTCTAGCTTCAACTAAAGCATTTAGAGCGAGGAGCGATCGACCTTCTCTGTTAAGAATTGTCAAAATTTTATGTTTGAGTTCGTCTATCTGCGCGGGCGGCGACTCCCATTCGTAAGTGACTTTTCCGTCGGACCATTCCACCCGCACTTGCACCGGCGCTGGTTCGGCGGCTACCATGACTATTTCTAAAGATTTGGAAGTTTTAGGCGGTGATTTTACAGTAGATTTATGGGAGGAGTTGTTTGGGCGATCGGACAAATTTTCGCTATCTGTTTCCTCTGTTACCGCAGCGGCTGCTAACTGTTCAGAATTTGCCAGCGCTTGCAAACTTTGGAAAATAGCTTTTCTGTCTAATTCTGGATAAAGGTCAATTTTATTAAAAACTAAAATCACCGGTTTTTGAGCTGTTTGCAATTCGCACAGCGCTTGATATTCAGTTCGGGTGATATCGCCTGCTACGACAAACAGAATTAAGTCAGCTTGGCGAGTGACTTGTTTCGCCATTTCGCCGCGCACTTCGCCGCCAACTTCATCAAGTCCCGGAGTATCGATTAATTCTACTTGCACCCCTCCTTTCCCCCCCTTGCCAAGGGGGGGTTGGGGGGATTCCTCGCTGTCAAGGAATGATAAAGGCACACTCCAGCGCACGGAACGCGGCCACTGAGTCACGCCGTTGAGAGGGCCTGTTTGCAGAATTTTGTGACCTAAAAGCGCGTTTAATACGGCTGACTTGCCACGGCTGACTAAGCCGAAAGTAGCAATGCGGATTATGTTGTGGTCTAGTTTTTCGGAGGTGGAAGTTAAAATATCTAACTGATATTGCAGCGCCGCTTCTAATTCTGTATTATTCGAGTTTTTTTTCCCTTGGCGCAGGTGGGAGTAGCGCGCCAGGGATTCGCGCAAACTGGCGCGGGCAAGAGATAAGCGATTTTCTTGAAGGGAATTGTCAGCCATTGGCGATCGGCTTTTTTAAGCAGGTATAATTGATCGTCGAATTATAAATTCTATTTCTTATTTTAATACAATTTTTCATAAATTTATAATTTTTTATTGGTAAAATTTCCAAAAAATATTGAACGGGCAAGATGCCCGTTCCACAATAACAAAAAATTTTTTGTGGAACAGGCATCTTGCCTGTCTTCCACAATAACAAAAAATTTTTTGTGGAACAGGCATCTTGCCTGTCTTCCACAATAACAAAAAATTTTTTGTGGAACAGGCATCTTGCCTGTCTTCCACAATAACAAAAAATTTTTTGTGGAACAGGCATCTTGCCTGTCTTCCACAATAACAAAAAATTTTTTGTGGAACAGGCATCTTGCCTGTCTTCCACAATAACAAAAAATTTTTTGTGGAACAGGCATCTTGCCTGTCTTCCACAATAACAAAAAATTTTTTGTGGAACAGGCATCTTGCCTGTCTTCCACAATAACAAAAAATTTTTTGTGGAA
>NZ_JAUBTI010000077.1:0-33854 GCF_036702415.1 Microcoleus sp. D3_18a_C4
CTGTCGCGCATTTAAATTGTATATTCAGGGCGGGCGGGACGCCCAACCCCTACTCCCCACAAGACTTTAATTTTTTTGGACATACAATTTAAATGCCGCAACAGCTTACTATTTCTGGCATCTAATTCCGGCTCATTCTACTTAAAAATGCTTTGAGGCGATCGCTTTTAGGGTTGGCAAAAACTTTATCAGGCTCTCCCATTTCTTCAATGATACCTTGATTGAAAAAGAGAACTTTATTAGATACTTCCCGCGCAAATTGCATTTCGTGGGTAACGACAACCATTGTCATTCCTTCGCGGGCTAATTGCTGCATAACATTGAGAACTTCTCCCACTAATTCGGGATCGAGGGCGCTAGTAGGTTCATCAAATAGCAATACTTCCGGTTTCATGCACAATCCTCTGGCAATGGCTACCCTTTGTTTTTGTCCCCCGGAAAGTTGTTCGGGATAATTGTCTGCTTTTTGCCCCAAACCGACTTTTTCTAGATACATTATCGCCCTTTGTTTGCACTCAGATGCAGGTAAATTGAGAACTTTACGGGGGGCTAACATTAAGTTTTGTAAAACGCTCAGGTGCGGAAATAAGTTAAAGTGTTGAAAAACCATTCCCACCCTGACTCTCAATTTTCGGAGTTCCTTAGCACCCACATCAGGACGAGATAAATCTACCCCTGCTACGCTCAAGTTACCGCCGTTAATGGCTTCCAGGCGATTTAAACAGCGTAAAAAGGTGCTTTTTCCGCATCCAGAAGGGCCGATTACAGACACCACGTCCCCTGGATAGAGGTTGCCGGTAACGCCTTTTAAGACTTGTAAAGTGCCGAAGCTTTTCTGCAGATTGTCACAGACTACAACAGGAGTAGAATTTTGCATAGTTTCACCTTCACCAAATGTGTCATCTTGCTATATTAATACTAATTCGCCTACATCTCCATAGTTAGAAACTAAGCGTTTTGGGCGCGTTTTCGGTAAATAGCCGGGATTGTCGCGACGGCGCACTCTACTTTCGATCGCCACATCAAGGGGATAGCTTTCCCAGACTCGCTACTAGGATATCTTAAATTTTCACTGCATATTGTAGATTTTGTTACGGTTTTTGTTTTTTAATAAAAATTAATATTTTTTATTATTAATGTCGGTCATTTTAAGATTAGAATGCCGAGTCAGAAATAAATTAAGCAAAAAAATGAATCTATTATTTCGGCGATTGGGTTGGTTGCGACATTTGGGAATGGCTTTAGTCAGTCTGTTACTGATTCTGGGAATCTACCTGTTCCCCGCTGCTTCCCAACAACCGCAGGGAAAACCCTTGAGAGTAGCTACAGAGCCTACTTTTCCTCCCTTTGAATTTCAAGCAACAGATGGCAGTGGTTTTCAAGGTTTTGATATCGATATTATGAAAGCTATTGGGGAACAAATAGGGGTAAAAGTCGAATTTGAAGGCTTGCCTTTTGATGGAATTATTCCCGCTCTGCAAGCAGGAACTATTGACGCTGCTATTAGCGGGATCACAATTACTGCTGAAAGGGCAAAAACTTTAGCTTTCTCTAATCCTTATTTTAAAGCAGGTTTAGCGATCGCGGTTCGGGAAGACAACAACACAATTAAAGGTTTTGATGACTTAAAAAACAAAAGAATTGCCGTTCAAATTGGCACTACTGGGGCGAGTGAAGCCAAAAAAGTAATCGGCGCAGAAATTACTGAATTTGATGGGACTGTGTTGGCTTTACAAGAGTTAGTTAATGGGAAAGTTGACGCAGTGGTTAATGACGGCCCTGTGACTCTTTACGCTATTAAAGAGGCGGGACTTAAAGGGGTTAAAATCGTCGGCGAACTTTTAACATCAGAATACTATGGGATTGCTTTACCCCAAGCATCTACTCAAGTTGCAGCTATTAATTACGGACTGTTTCAACTGTTAAAAACTGGTGCTTATCAAAGCATTTATCAAAAATGGTTTGCAGCAGCACCTCCCGATCTACCTTTAATTGCTCCCTCGATGGTAGGCATAGCTCCTCCAGCCTCTTCTATTCAAGCTCCTGCCGCAAGTCCCTCCGAACCAGCCGCAGAACAATCTGTCTTTATTCTATTGTTGCGGAATTTGCCTTTGGGAGCAGTTATAACCGTCACATTGACAGCTTTTTCCGTCTTTTTTGGTTTAATTGGCGGCACGTTAATTGCCATTGCTATGATTTCTGAATATAAGATTCTGGCGTGGATTAGTCGCATTTATGTGGAGTTCTTCCGGGGTACTCCTATGTTGGTGCAATTGTTTATCATCTACTTTGGCTTACCTGCTTTATTTCAAGGAATTGGACTGCAATGGAGTTTGGATCGTTTTCCAGCAGCTATTATTGCTTTGAGTTTAAATGTAGCTGCCTATTTAGCAGAAATTATTCGCGGCGGAATTCAGTCAATTGATAAGGGACAATGGGAAGCTTGTCAATCTTTAGGCATGAGTTCACTGCAAACCATGCAAGATGTCATTTTTCCCCAAGCTTTTCGGCGAATCTTACCGTCATTAGGAAATGAATTTATTACTTTAATTAAAGACACCAGTTTGACGGCTGTAATCGGCTTTAGTGAATTATTCCGTCAAGGGCAACTAATTGTGGCAACAACTTACAAAGCCTTTGAAGTTTACATCATAGTTGCTTTATTTTATTTGGTTTTGACTGCGCTTTCTTCCATGGTCTTTAAATGGTTAGAAATCTATATGGACCCGATCCGCATGAAGTCAAAAGCTAATTAGAAAGAAAGTTGACAGTTGACAGTTGACAGTTGACAGTTGACAGTTGACAGTTGACAGTTGACAGTTGAGAAAAGTTTTGAATTCTTAGGGTTCGACCTCTTACTCGAATAACGAGCGTAGCATCACGCCTAGTAAGAGGTCGTTCATGTGCCAAGAGTGTCCGCCAGAGTGAGTTTTGAATTAATAACTGTCAATAATCAAAACTCAAAACATACTTGCCCCAATCCGCGACTCAAAAATCCTTACAATTACCCATTACCGATGTACCTCATGTTACTGAAAAACAGTATATTAGGCTGTTACAAATTATTGCCAAAGTCTTCCCAACTTCAATCAAAAATCCTATAATTTATAGGACAATTAAAGCGGTACAACTTAAAAAAAGAGGAAGTATGACTGAGATTTGCTACAAAAACATACTGTTTGGTTTAGCTTGTTTGAGCAATGTTTTATTGACGAATAATGCAGCCCTCGCTACAGAATCCCAAGTAGCGCAGCCCACATCTCAGGAGACTGTAAATTTTATCCAGGAAATCCAAGAATTAACAGAAGAAATAGAACCTTTAGGACAGATAACATCTGTTTCTCAACTATCGGACGTACAACCAACTGATTGGGCATTTGAAGCAGTACGATCGCTCGTAGAACGTTACGGCTGTTTGCAAGGTTATCCCGACGGTTCCTATCGAGGCAATCGAGCGATGACTCGCTACGAATTTGCAGCGGGTCTCAATGCTTGTTTGAATAGAATGAACGAGCTAATCTCATCAGGAACAGCAAATCTAGTCAAGAAAGAAGAATTAGCTGCTATCCAGAAATTGCAGGAAGAATTTGCTGTCGAATTGGCAACCTTGCGAGGTCGCGTTGACGCTTTGGAAGCCCGCACTTCCGAATTAGAAGCTAACCAATTTTCCACCACAACCAAACTTAGCGGTCAACTAATTACCTTCTTGGGCGACGCATTTGGCGAGAATGCCAGCGATGTCAATAACCCCTCTTTCAATTATCGGCTGCGACTAACTTTAAACACCAGTTTTACAGGAAAAGACAATCTGATAGTTCAACTTCAGTCGCACAATATCAAACTATTCGATACAGGAGCAACATTTGGAGGCAGTGTAGCTGCTGCTTCGGCTGGAGTATCGGATGAAACTCGCTTCGTAACAGCTAGTGGCGACCCAAATACTGTAACGCTTCGCCAGTTAGAATATCAATTTCCTGTTGGCGATCGCCTGCGAATTTATCTGAACGCTCTGGCAGTCGATGCCTCATTCCTTACCGATACGGTTACACCTTTTATAGATCCAGCTACTGCTGGTATCTCTAACTTCGGTCAAGTTAATCCGATGTATGTTCCTACTGCTGGAGAGGGAGGTATTGGCTTTAATTTCAATCTAAGTAACAATTTCCGAATAGATGGGGGTTACTTTGGCGAAGCAGGTAGCGTCTCTAGTCCCCGTCGGGGTTCGGGATTATTTAATGGAGGTTATACAGCCTTTGCCCAATTACTTTATACTAGCGATCGCCTCAAAGTTGGTGTCCTCTACATCAACTCATATTCTCCTAAATTTGGAACCGACACTCTAGCTGGAAGTAATGCGGCCAAGATAATTCAAGTCAATGGAGAAGGTGCTTTTAATAATCCAGTTGTTGCTAATAGTTATGCAATCCAAGCTAATTACAGATTGAGCCGTCGCTTTGAAGTGGGTGGGTGGTTGGGTTATCAGAAAGCTCGCGCTTTAGGTGATGTTAAAGGAGATGCTGATGTTTGGAATTATGCTGTGAATCTCAATTTTCCCGACTTGATTAAAGAAGGCAATCAAGGAGGGATTGTATTGGGCATGCAACCTCGATTGGCTGGCACGAGCAATAGCGCTCTCGCTGAAGCTATTGGAGTGTCTCCAGGACAGAGAAAAGATCGCGATGTCGGCTTTCACCTCGAGGGATTCTACAGGTATCAAATCAATGATAATATCTCAATTACTCCTGGTGTAATTTGGCTGACAGCTCCCAACCACGACAAGCGAAATCCAGATACAGTGATTTTTGTAATTAGAACCAGTTTTTTGTTTTAATTACACAACGGTTAATCGCTCGGACTTGAGGTAATATCAAGTCCGAGCGATTGCAATTCATAAAAATGGTTGGTAGTGAGGACGCTCAGTCCTCAAAAAGAAGGACGCTCAGTCCTTACTACGAACCTGACTTATCACCAGAAAACGAGCGAGAAGCCCCGGGCTACCGACATGGGGAGGAAAGCGGCTGCGACTTCAGTCGCCTTGAATCAAAATCCATAGGAATAGCCATCTTTTTTGTGAATATGTTTGCAATATTTATGACTAATTCCTGCTACTCTTCCCTTTATTGTAGTGATGTCAAACGAACCGGATGCACGGCAAAGAACTCGTCCCACATAGGAACCGACTTTCTTGCCTGCGGTGACTGTCGCGCCAACGATGTCGCCAGTTTGAAAACCCAAATGGATCTGCTTTTTTGATCTATGTCGAATTGGGAAGCCAAACCGATCCGTGCCACACATTTGTCGAGTACCGTGTCCTGCTGCTTTTATTAGCAGCGGTTGAGAAGTCAGCACCTTTAATTCTTCGACCTTACCTACGCAAGCAGCATCTAACCAGTGAGTTTTAGCTAAATTTAGTCGAGTACGGTTGAATTTAGTCAAGCCGCCACTGCCAGTAGAAACAGGCAAGCCAGTTGTACGGAGTCGATTAAACAACGCCCAGCGAGTTGAATTGACTGCTGCTGCGTCTTTTAATGGACGTTTAGCTTGAGATAGAATCCGTTTCAAAATCTCTGGTTTTTTAGATAAGAATTGCTCAATATCTTGAGTGCCTTTCTTTTTGTTGCAAGCGTCGCAAGCAAGGCAAAGATTGGAAATGCGGTCGGAACCGCCTTTGGCTTTGGGATGAATGTGTTCAACCTGTAACGGTGTATTAATTACACCACAGTAAGCGCACTTCCTGTCCCATTTGTTGAGCAAATACTCGCGGATCTCGTAGCCATGTAAAATGCCTTGCTGGTATTCAATTCCAGAGATTTCTGGGTTTTCTAATTGTTGTAAATCAAATCGAACAAGCTCTTGAGCTATAGAAGCAATAGGAGCGAGTTTCATTAATCTAGTTACCCAAGTCAAGGTTGTTTCGACACGATGTTGCAAACTTGGAGCCAGCCATCCTTTCTGGCGATTTCTGTTTAGAAATCTAGCGGGACGATAGCGGGTATGGCGATTTCTTCTGCCTCTACGCAATGAACGGCGAGATTCAAGACTGGCTTTGATAGTTTGACCTCGGTGGGTTAGTTCTGCACCAAAGATTACTTTATCTCCTTGCACTAATGCGATTCCAGTAGTTTTGGAGCCAGGGTCTAATTTAAGAGTGATTGGTTTTTGGGGTGCTATTACCTCTACTTTGAAAATGAGTGTGAATGGATACCTTTTAAAGACGGCAGCTTTGCCATTGTTTAGCAATTTACGTGCCAATCCTGGGCGGACTGGATTGAGCGGCCGTTTGTGGATATCAAGTAGAAAAACGAAATTAGACATTTAATGTCCTCCATTGCTGGGTAAAGTTCGCTTTGAGAATGTTTCAGGAGCTTGTTATGCCAAAAGCACTGGTTTAACCCCGTTAATCCTGTTTAACTTTTGGCGATAGAGCGGAAAACTAGCGTCGCATTTTCCGGTATCATGACTCTAAAAACGTAGGTCTAATCCTGTCTCTGGTAAGGTTCGGGCTTTCTTCTTGCACTGCTCGGAACGAGCCGGACTTCCCAAAAGCCCCCGCTTTTAAGCGTGGGGTTCCTTACTGTCCATCGACCGGACACAATATAACTCGGATGCGCGAGCGAAGACGCTCGCACTCCTAACTGTTGTTAACTATCCACTGTCAATCGATCGACTATCAACGGACTAAAAGAATGCCGGTTGGTGGCGGATCAAATTCAGGAATTCTTCGCGAGTTTTCTGTTCCTCTTGAAACACGCCCAACATTGCACTCGTAACCGTCCAAGCACCGGGTTTTTGTACACCCCGCATCGTCATGCACATATGGCTGGCTTCCATGACTACAGCTACTCCCTTCGGTTCCAATATTGTCTGAACTGCTTCGGCAATTTGGCGCGTCAAACGTTCTTGCACCTGCAACCGGCGGCTGTACATCTCGGAAATTCTGGCTAATTTGCTCAATCCCACTACTTTTTGGTTGGGAATGTAAGCAATGTGAACTCGGCCCATAAACGGCAGCATATGGTGTTCGCACATACTGAATACGCTGATGTCTCGCACCAGTACCATTTCGTTGTGACCTTCGTCAAAGATAGCGCCGTTGAGGAGTTCTTCGAGGGATTGACTGTAACCGCTGGTGAGAAACCGCATTGCTTCAGCTACCCTTTTCGGAGTTTTGAGCAATCCTTCGCGTTCGGGGTCTTCTCCTACTCCCAGCAGCATTGTCCGAACGGCCTCCATCATTTCTTCTTGGCCTACTTCTGAAGCTATGGGCACGCTGGATTCTTGACCGTTCGAGGAATTGCGATCGGGGCGAGTGGGGATGCGCGGGGTGTTGTTCTCTGCGGTTTGTAACAGTTTCATGCTGTCAGTCGAGAGTGAGTTCGAGCCATTGGAATCGGTGGAAGATGCAATAGTCATAACAAGTTGGTGTGAGGGTGAATCGATTTTAGATTTTAGATTTTCGATTTTGGATTGGGCGATATAGCTAGAGATTCAAAGATTGTTGAATTGAGAAAAATTCAGCAGTCTAAAATCTCAAGTTCACAAAACTCCTGCGTTGGACATGAGCGTGATTTCTTCAATTACTGCACTTGCTGGCAACTGAACTGCGTGCAGAATTGATTGGGCGACGATTTCTGGGGTTAACATGGCGGTGCGATCGAAGTCGGCGTCCACGGTGTCTGTGTCCCACATGGGAGTGTTGACAGAACCCGGACAGATTGCTGTTACGCGAATTCCGCGAGCCCGTTCTTCGGCGGCTAAGGTTTTAGACAAAGCCATGAGACCGAATTTGCTGACGCAGTAGGCTCCCCAGTTGGGGAAGGTTTGGCTGCCAGCGATCGAGGAAACGTTGATGATGATTCCCGATCCGCGATCGCGCATGGAGGGCAAAACTCCTAGAATGCACTGCCAAACGCTAGTCAGATTCAGGTCTAGAACGTTCTGCCAGTCGGCTAGGGAGGTTTCCGTCAAGGAGCCGGTGTAGCCCATGCCAGCGCTGTTGACCAGGATATCTACGGAACCGAATTGAGCTGCGATCGCGCTGATGCTGCTTTGCACTTGCTCAATTTTTGCCAAGTCTAAGGGATAAGCTTCTGCTTTCACTCCGACTTCTCGGGCTGCTGCGGCAACTGCTTCTAAGTTTTCTGACTTTCGGCTAACTAAGGCCAGATTTATGCCCTCGGCGGCGAACGCTAGAGCCGTCGCTTTGCCAATACCGCTGCTGGCTCCGGTAATCAGAGCCTGCTTTGTTGTTGGATGGTTCATTCAGTGTCCTAATACTTTCGGTCGGCAACTCCCTACAGCGTTGCAGCCTTCTGAGGCAAATTAGACAACTGTCTGCTGCGGGTGATAACAGTTAATTATGAGATGAACATTAAGAACTGTTAAGCCGGTGTCACCTGAGAAATTATAACACTGCTGACAGATCCGCAGAATAATGAGCTGTGAATTATGAGTTTAAAGTTAAGAATTTTTAACTCATAACTGATAACTCTGAATCGATCGGCTCAAGCCGAAATTTCAGTGAATACACCGATGTGGCGAAACTTTTGATACCGCAGCTCGCGTCGCTGCTGACCGGTAAGCTGTGTTAGTTCTGCTAAGTTGTCTAACAAAGCTTGTTTGAGTATGGATGCAGCTTTGAGGGGATTCGAGTGAGCGCCGCCGATCGGCTCTGGCACTATTTGATCGAGAATGCCGAGGTTTTTCAAATCCCAGGAAGTGATTTTCAGGGCTTCTGCGGCCAAGTTAGCTTTGCCAGAGTCTTTCCAGAGAATGGCCGCGCAAGCTTCGGGGGTGGCGACGGTGTAGACGGAATGTTCCAGCATCAACAGCCGCTCGCCGACACCGATACCCAATGCGCCGCCGGAACCGCCTTCACCGATGACGGTGCAAATAATGGGAACGTCGAGGCGAAACATTTCTCGGAGGTTGCAGGCGATCGCCTCTCCCTGTCCGAGCTGTTCTGCTTCTAAGCCCGCCCAAGCTCCGGGGGTGTCGATAAAGGTGAAAATTGGCATTCCGAAGCGATCGGCGTGTTCCATCAACCGCAGGGCTTTGCGGTAGCCGCCGGGAGCAGCCATGCCGAAGTTGCGGGCGATATTGTCTTTTGTGTCGCGTCCTTTTTGATGGCCGATGATGACTGTGGGACGCCCGTCTATGCGGGCAATTCCGCCGACGAGGGCCGGGTCGTCTCCGCCGCGCCGATCGCCGTGAAGCTCGATCCACTCGTCGCTAATTGCCTGAATGTAATCGAGGGTGCTGGGGCGGCGCGGGTGACGGGCAAGTTGCAGCCGCTGCATGGGGGACAAGCTGCTGAAGATTTCTTGTCGCAGTTGGGCGGAACGCGCTTCGAGTTTGCGAATTTCGTCGGTGACATCGACGCTGTTTTCTTCGGCGAGTTCGCGAATCTGGTGAATTCGGGTTTCGAGTTCGGCCAGGGGCTTTTCAAAATCTAAGAGTAAGGGTTTACGGTCTGGGTTTGGCACGCGGATAATTTCTATAAGGAAGGTTTTGTCAGGTTTTGTCGATCGACTCTTTCGAGATCCTACCCTGTCAGGGTATGCTGTTCGGCATTTAAAAGACGATAGTATGGTGCGTCAGTAGAGAAGTGTTTCCCGCATAAGCGCGTAAGTGTTCACTCCTGACGCACCCTACAAGCTTCGTTAGTGGTTTCAATGCTCCACAGCTTATGCTGTAAAATAGGAGAAATTTGGAAGTTTTGAATTATGAATTATGCTTTGCTTCCTACCGCGCTGGAAAACCAGGAGCTGGAGCTTCCTTTCAATTTTAAATATAATAGGTTAATCCGCATCCCTTCCGTCTGAATTCCCCCAACAGTCAACAGCCAACAGCCAACGGGAGCATCTCAGTTTGGTAAAAAGCATTTTTTTTATTGTAGTGCGAGCGTCCCCGCTCGCGTATTGTACAATACGCGAGCGGGGACGCTCGCACTGTAAATGCAAAACTGAGATGCTCCCCAGCCAACAGCCAACAATCAACAGTCAACTGTCAACTGTCAACTGTCAACTGTCAACTGTCAACATCAAACTGACATTAATAAAGGTCGGAAACCGTGTTTTACAGAAATCAGACCGATTTGCTCCATCTTCTCCACAGTAATTTGGTTCCGTCCCCAAGAAAAATTGGTATACAATTTTTCAAATTCCAGCAGCATTGATTCGGCAAAACAGGCAAACAACTGTCGGCCCGGTACATCCATATTGACAATCTTCATAATTTTCCACTCAATATCGAGGGAATGCTCCACAATCCCGCCATTGAGTACGTAAATTTCGGGATGCTGAACCTGAGTTGCCAGATTTTTCGGATAGCCACCGTCAATCAATAAACATGGTTGCTTCAATGTCTTAGGGTCAATTTCTACTCCCTTGGGCATACTGGCTACCCAGACTACAATATCGGCTTGGGGGAGGGCTTCTTCCAAGTCCATAATTTTGCCTCGGCCCAATTCCGATTGCAAATCTTGTAATCGTTCTTTGTCGCGGGCAATGAGCAACAATTCTGCTACATTTGTTTTAACATTGAGCCAGCGACACACAGCACTGCCAATATCGCCAGTAGCACCGCAAACGGCTACAGTGGCTTTTGAAAGTTCAATCCCCAATTTAGGGGCTGCTTCTTCTACTTGGCGGCACAGGATGTAAGCCGTGTGAGTGTTACCAGTGGTGAAGCGCTCGAATTCCAACTTGAGATTGCGAATTTGCTTAATTTGCTGCAAGTTGAAAGTCTCAAAAATGATTGAAGAAAAGCCGCCTAAAGCAGTGATGTTAATCCCGTTTTTTTGAGCGTGTGCCATCGCATTAAGGATTTTGCGAGTGGCTGCTTTAATCCGGCGACTGGCTAGCATTTCTGGCAGAAAACAGGACTCCACATAGCGCCCTTCTATTTTTTGTCCAGTGATGCTTGTTACCGTGATCTGATCAACTATTTGAGGCGGTGCGCTGCACCAAAAATCGAGACCTTGATCGGCATATTCTGGATAGCCCAGCTCGTTAGCTACTGATTGGGCGTGTTCTAAGCTGGTTAAGTGACCGATTAGACCAAACATTAAGTTGTCAAATGAAGGAAGATGGAAGGTGGAAGATGGAAGATGGAAGATGGAAGATGGAAGATGGGAAGATTAAAAATTTATATTTTAAAATGAGTTATCCCATTTTTAATTTTTAATTTTTAATTTTTTTCCCATTCTTTATTTCCGAATTAACTAGGCTGCGAGGCCTTGTGCTGACATCCGCATGATATCGCGGTTGTTAAAGCCTATGTTGCCTAGAGCTTCGCCGTAGGCAATCATAAAGTCTTCGATTAAAGCGTCTTTTTCCATTCCCAAGACGCGGGCATCGTCTGCGACAGCGTTTAGCAGCTTCCAGATGATGGGCAGGTTTTGGCGGTTGGCGGCTTCTAGTTCCGCTTTGGATTCCTCAAAGTGAGCTTGCAGCCAGACTTCCCCAAAGTTGAGGTGGCTGTATTCTTCTTTGACGACGCCTTCGGTGATTTTGCGAGCAAAGTCATCGGCGACGGGGATGTAGATGTTGTAAGCTGCGATCGCAAAACACTCGATAATTAGCGATTGAATCAACAAGCAAGTTACAATCTGACCTTCGGCCGCTGCCGTTTGGAAGTTTTTGTGCAATTCCGAAAAGAACTCTTTGGCAAATGCCATGTCGGGCGTGACTTTAAGATTCCGGCCACAAGCTTGGAAGCCTTTCATGTGGCGGTTCTCCATCTTGGACAAGCCAATTAACTCTGCTTTTTTGTCAGCCAACAGTTCGGCCAGTGTCAGGTAATTATCGTGAGCTTCTTGTTCGCCTTCAATAACAATGGCGTTGATGCGGCTGTAAGCATCTTTGTAAGTTTCGGTTTGAAAGTCAATTGTTGGGCTGGCCTCAAGCTGGGGCATAGATATGTAGTCTCCTTATATAAGCTTGCGGGATGTTTGGAAACCCCTTTAAAATGGGGGGTCAGTGACAGTACACTTTACCTATTTTGAACGCACCCCATCTAAATCACAGATTATAGCTGAGGATTCTTTCGACAAAGAACTTTTCTTTGACTATCCGGGAAAAACTGGCGTCCTCAGCGTGTTGGCCGGACTTTTGCCGTCGAACACTCCAGAAAGACTATCGCTAGAATGCTATCTATTTACTAATTACTGGAATTAGTCGTTAGTCGATCTTTTGCCCGGAAATAGATGATAGAAATAGGGTCTATGTCTCCACCTTTAAAGGTTTTACAGTACCAACTCTATCTCTAACATTATATCCTAACCACAACTTCCTCGCTGGGTACTCCTTCTTTCCCTCTACCACATATTATGTTGTATGGGAATCCTCTGGGAGGCGATCGGGTTGGAGAACCTCACAGGCTTATTATTTTAGGTTAATTCACAAATTTATGGGTAAATCCTTTGACAGGTCTCAAGCGCTGGAACTGCTGAGTTTTATTTTGTTGCTGGCGGGGGCTGCGCTGGTGCTGCTGCCACTGGCTGCTGTATTTTTGGTTTCTTTATCACCATCTGGTGTTGGTGTCAAGGCCACAGGCTTGACTTTTGCGAACTATCAGGAGGCTTGGCGGCGGGGCAATTTTTTATTGGCATTCTTTAATTCTACTCTAGTGGCGATCGCAGTGACGGGTTTTCAGGTTGTGACTTCTGCTTTGGCCGGTTATGCTTTGGCCAGGCTGAAGTTTCGGGGGCGACAGGCCGTAGTTTTGGGGGTTTTGGCGACGCTGGTAATTCCGTTTCAGCTTTTGGTGATTCCGATTTTCTTGGTTTTGAAGTGGGGCCATCTGCTGAATACTTACGGGGCGCTGATTTTGCCGACGGCGGCTAACGGTTTTGGGATTTTTCTGCTGCGCCAGTATTTTATGACTGTTCCGGTGGAGTTGGAGGAGGCGGCAATGCTGGATGGGGCTAACCGCTGGCAGGTTTTGTGGCAGGTGATGCTACCTTTGGCGAGGCCGGCTTTGGTGACGCTGTTTTTGTTTACGTTTATCGGGGAGTGGAACGATTTGTTTAAGCCGCTGGTGTTTACGACGCGGCCCCAGTTGCGAACTGTGCAGTTAGCTTTGGCTGAGTTTCAGGAACAGTTTACTAGCAGTTGGCAGTTGTTGATGGCGGCGGTGGTAATTGGAACTGTACCGGTGGTATTGCTGTTTTTGGCCGGTCAGCGGCAGTTTATTCGGGGGATTGCGGCGACGGGGATTAAGAATTGAGTTTGAGATGCTTGGCAATTAAGTTTGTAGTCATTTGTTGAACCCTTCTTTAGAACAGGCAAGATGCCTGTTCCACAAATACTAAATATTCTTGTGGAACAGGCATCTTGCCTGTTGCTGACATTGGTGCGAAGTCAACTCCAAGCGGACTAAGAGATAAAGGGGATATCAAAGCTGTATTATCTGAATCTATGCAAAAGCTCGGTTTGTTTTTATTTGTCCTATCTTTTCTACCGTGGTTGGCAGTCTTATTTGTTGTGCCCTTCCTGCGGCTGGACATTCCCCAAAAAACTACTTTATCGGTCGTTCTGGCTGTTGGGGCAGAAGTTTGTTTTTGGATTAGCGTAGTGCTGTTGGGGAAAGAAATAGTTACTAAATATCGGCGTTATTTGCATCCCCGATATCTTTGGAAAAAACTTAGAAATTTTAACCGCAGATGAACAGGGTTCGACGCAGATAATGAGCCGGGATGTTGGCATTTATCTGCGGTCAAGGTTTAGCTATTCGCTGAAAATTTGCAAGCGAATAGAGCGTTCTCCGTCTCCGAAATCCACTTCAATCTTTTCTCCCGAAAGACTGTCCAAGCATCCCAAAAGCAACCGCAAATTCGGTGTGCTTGCTCCTGTATCCACGTATAATCTATCTGCCAAACTGCCTAAACGCTTCCAAATCGTGTATAGTTTGACTACTGTTTGTTCTAGCTGTGCGGCTTGTTTTACAACGTCGGCGGTGGTTCCCAAACAGCCTACTCGCAAAGATTCTTCTAAGGCCATTTCCATGTCTAAATGAGACTGATTGAGAGCTTGCACTTGGGCGGCGGCGTCGAGATATTTTGATAAGTTCTTGGCGTCGGATGTTAGCTGTTTGACAGTATCTACGTCGGGATTTTCGGCTACTTCTTTTTGAATTTCGCTTTGGTGAGATGGGGAGAGTTTCTCCATTTCTTTGACTAAAGGAGCGAGGTAGCGGGAAGGTAGAGAACCGGTAGATGCTTTTTCTTTGACTTCTTCTGGCAATAAATCTGAGTTCATTGCCATCCATTCGTCGGATAGTTGTTTGACTTCGCGGCGGGTGATACGATCGCCATTTGCTGCGGCATCTGTTACCATTTGCTGGACTTCGGGAGATGCTTTGGCGGTTTCTACAAAGGCTCTTTTGCTGAAGTTTCTAATGGAATCTGGGTCTAAATCTCCTTGCTGGATAAGAGTGTCGGCACTATTAGCTAATTCTATCAAAGAATAGGCTTGACTTTTGCCAATTTCTCTTTCTTTGAGCCAGTTCAAAAAGCCTGTGCCTCGTCCTTCGCCGCCTTTTTTTTCTCTGTCTCGGACTGTTCGGAGAATGCGTCCCCGCCAAATGTCGGTTTGCAAGTCGAAGCGATCGCACACTTTCCAGGCATTGTCAACTTGATTTTCAAAGTCAAACTCTGGTATTTGTTCGTCTTCGGGGTCTGGCAATTGGAAATTGATATCGGTAAAGCCCTTGAGGGCTTCTGCAAGTTCTGCGGGAGATTGGGGGACTTCAGCCATTAGGAAAAATTTGTGTAGTGCAACAGCCGGTTTAATTGGTAACTTGCACGGGTTGACAGTTGAGACGCTATATGTAGCGGTAAGGTAGGCAAGATTTACCTACTAATAGAGCTTTTGTGCAAGTCATATCATTATTGCACGATGGGGGACGATCGGGCGATCGCTACCTGCACAAAAAATCTTCTCCGAGAGTGGCCGCACAGCGTCGCAACAATCAAAAAGTCGGTGGCACAGATAGTCTGGTATTTTGAATAAAGAACCACTAACCGGATAGTTAAAGGAACTAATTACCAACTACAACGGCGATACTTTATCGCGTTCAATCTCCTCGTGGGGAGGCGTTTTCCCGTTCAAAATTGTGCCATCCTCGGGCAGATTTTGCGGGCGATCGCGCTTCCGAAAGCGATCGCGAGCCGAGACAACCACCACATACAGAACCGGCACCATAAACAAACTCAACACAGTAGAAACAACCATCCCCCCGGCGATCGCATTCCCCAGCGATCGGCGACTCGCTGCACCCGCACCTTCTGGGTTAATTAGGGGAGCAATCCCCAAAATAAATGATAGAGAAGTCATCAAAATCGGTCGTAAACGCTCTTGAGAAGCCTCAACTGCCGCCTTAGCAATTGAATATCCCTGCTCCCGTAACTGGTTCGCAAACTCCACAATTAAAATCGCATTTTTACTTGCCAATCCAATCAACATCACCAAACCTATCTGGCAATAAACATCATTCGCCAAACCCCGTAACGACTGAGCTAAAAGTGCACCTAAAATCGCCAGAGGAACCGATAACAAAATAATGAAAGGATCGACATAATTTTCATACTGAGCCGCCAAAACCAAGAACACAAAAATCAGTCCCAAACCAAAAATAATTGGTGCTTGACCCCCCGACTCAATTTCTTCTAAAGAACTCCCCGACCATTCATAGCCAAAACCTCCTGGTAAAACTTGAGTGGCCACTTTTTCCATCGATTTTATCGCCTGTCCAGAACTCGCTCCCGGAGCCGGAGAGCCACTAATTTCAATTGACCTATATAAATTGTAGTGGTTAACAGTTTGCGCTCCCACGACGGGAGTTATCTTCACCAAATTGCTCAAAGAAATCATTTCATTCTTTCCAGAACGCACATACAATTTCCCAATATCTTCAGGGTTATCACGAAACTGTTTATCCGCCTGAACATACACCCGATAAGTGCGCTGCTGGAGGTTAAAATCGTTCACATACTGAGAACCCAGAGCCGTTTGTAACGTACTGAAAACATCATTAATGGGAATATCTAGAGCCTTAGCTCGATTGCGGTCAACTTCCACAACTAACTGAGGCGTATTCGCAGCAAACGTACTAAATACCGCCTGCAATCCCGGTGTCTGATTCGCCTGCTTTAAAATCCCACCCATCGCCTGAACTAGAGAATCTAAACCGCTGTTACCTTTGCGGTCTTGCAATTGAAATTGGAAGCCTCCAAATTGACCTAAACCTTGAATAGCCGGCGGATTCACAGGGAAAATTCTAGCTTCGGGAATCGCGAAAAACTTACCCCGCAATTTACCAATAATCGCTTGTACGGTTTGATCTTCACCTTTCCTTTCTTTCCAGGGTTTAAGGGTAGTAAATATAATCCCTTGGTTGGAACTGTTACCACTAAAACCAAAGCCACCTACAGAAAAAGTCCCCACAACTTCAGGAACTTGAAGGATTTCTTTTTCAACTCCGTCCATCACCTGCTGGGTGTATTGCAGCGAAACGCCTTGAGGCCCTTGAATAATTGTCAGAAAATAACCCTGATCTTCCTCTGGGATAAATGCTGTCGGTACTGCTAAATAAAGCCAAGCTGTGAATCCCAGAGAAGCGATAAACAACAGGGTAACAATGGTTTTAAATCGTGTTAAGAATATTAAGGAATCTCTATATTTCTTTTGCGTCCAATCCAGAAAAATATTAATGCGGTTAAACACCCAACCCAACGGGCCGCCAAACTTCTTACCTGGGCGCAGTAATATAGCGGCAAGTGAGGGAGTAAGAGTAACCGCCATAAAGGTAGAAAGCAGCACTGAAAAAGCAATTGTTAGGGCAAATTGTTTATACAGTGCTCCCGTTGTCCCTGGGAAAAATGCCACTGGTACGAACACGGCCATCAATACTAAGGAAGTGGCAATTACAGCACTAAAAAGTTCCCGCATTGACTCGGAAGCTGCTTGGCGGGCATTCATACCTTGGCGGACTAGACGGTCAATATTTTCGACTACGATGATAGCGTCATCAACCACTAAACCTGTTGCTAAGGTAAGACCAAATAGAGACAAACTGTTAATCGTAAAGCCGAAAGCTTTGATAAAGGCAAATGTCCCAATCAAGGAAATGGGAATGGTGATGGTGGGGATAATCGTAGTGCGCCAATCTTGCAGGAAAACAAAAATAACTATCACCACTAGCAATACTGCTTCAAACAGAGTTTTGACTACTTCTGCCATTGACTCTTGGACAAATTGAGTCGTATCTAGTGCGGTTCTATGTATCACCCCCGGAGGGAAGTTTTTAGCTAATTTTGCCATTTCTACTTTGACGGCGTTGGCAACATTTAGAGCATTACTTCCTGGCAATTGGTAAATCCCTAAACCCACAGCGTCATTCCCTCGAAATCGCAGGAAAGAGTTATAATTTTCTGCTCCTAATTCTGCTTTGCCGACATCTTTTAACTTAACTAAAGTTCCATTTGGTTCGCTTTTAATAACTATGTCTTCAAATTCTGTGGGGCTTTTTAGACGACTTTCGGCACTCAAATCAATCTGATACATTTGCCCTTCTGGGGCTGGTTCTTGACCAATTCTTCCTACACCAACTTGCAAGTTTTGTTCGTTAATTGCTCTTGTTACATCTTGCATTGTTAGATTACGAGCCGCTAATTTATTGGGGTCGATCCACAGGCGCATAGCATAGCGTCTTTCCCCAAAAATTCGCACGTCGCCCACGCCTTTTACTCTCTTTAAAGTATCGGCTAAATAGAGGTCGGCGTAGTTGCTTAAAAATATGGTATCGTATTCTTTATTTTCGGTGAATAATCCTATAGCCAGCAGGAGGCTGTTAGATTGTTTTGTAACTGTAACTCCTGTGCGCTGTACGGCATCTGGCAGTTGTGGTTGAGCGACTGCAACTCGATTTTGCACATCGACGGCGGCGATATCTTTGTCGCGGGAAGTATCAAAGGTGGCTGTAATGGTGCTAGTTCCACTGTTAGTGCTACTGGAAGTTAGATATTTCAGTCCTTCAATGCCGTTGATTTGCCTTTCTAGGATGTTTGTTACCGCATTTTCGACAACTTCAGCATTCGCACCGCTATAGTTGGCTGTGACGTTAATTTGGGTGGGGCTAATGTCGGGGAAGCGTTCGATCGGCAATGTGGGAATGCTGATTGCGCCTACCAAAACAATAATTAAGGCGCAGACGCTAGCAAAGACAGGCCGTTTAATAAAGAAATCTGCAAACATTATTTGGGTAATGGGTAGTTGCGGATGGCTAATTGCTAATTGCTAATTTACCCGATATTGTAGGGGTCGTGCCCCCGTGCCGACCCCCATCCAGAAGGGATCGGGGCAGGGCAGCCACGGGGGGCAGGGCAGCCACGGGGGGCTGCCCCTACAAGAATGAAACAGCCCTACTTAAAAAGGGGCACAAGAACTGGAGGTAGCATATTAATTTTTGCCCCCCACTGGTAATTTTTTCCCTGCTTCTTTCCCTTCCTCTTGAGCCATAATCGGAACCCCGTCTGTGAGGTTAAGGATGCCGGCAGTAACAATTTTTTCTCCGGCTTTCAAACCTTCGATAACTTGATAATTATTCCCCTCAATGGCTCCCAATTTCACGGATTTTTGTCGCGCTACTAAAGGTGGCATCCCAGGTTTTGGCTGTTCCGGCTTTTGAGCTGTGAAGACAAAAGTTTCTCCACCTAAGCGAGTGACTGCTGTTACTGGAACTAAAATTCCGGGGTTCTGTTTCCAGATGACTTTAGCTTTTACAAACTGGAGATTAAGCAGTTCACCGGTGGGGTTGGGAAAGGTGGCTTTAGCTAAAATTGTTTGGGAATTGGCGCTGACGTTGGGGGAGATAAAACTGATTTGACCGATCGCGATCGCCTTACCTTGAGCGTCGAGCATTTGTACTGGCAGCCCTAAGCGTAATTGAGGCTGCCGTTCCAAAGGAATTGACAACCGCAAGTCTAGCAATTGGTTCTCAGTCAGGGTGGCAATGGCGTTACCTTTTTGCAAGTAATCACCTACTTTCACTGGTATGTCGCCGATGACTCCCGCGAAGGGCGCGATGACCGCAGTTTCTTGCAGTTGTACTTCAAAGCCGCGCACTTGAGCGGCGGCCTCGGCAACTTGCGCTTCAGCTTGATCGAGCTGTTCTTGGCGAGTACCGTTGGCTAACTGCGCTAATCTGCTCTTGGCTTGTGCGACTTCTGCTTCGGCTTTGGCTATTTCCTCTGGGCGCGAACCGTTTTGCAATTGCCGCAAAGCTTGCCGCTGCTGTTGCAAGGCTGCTGTGCGCCGATCGATCTCGGCTTGTCTGTTCTTTTGCCGCTGCTCAAACCGCCTTTGAGCTTCTCGGAGGTTGGCTTTGGCGCTGCCTTCTTTTTGGGTGTATTGCTCGAGGGTGTTCGCGGATTCTGCGCCTTCTTTTGCCAAGGCCTGATATCTGGCAAGCTGCTGGCTGGCTAACTTTGCTTCGGCTGTGCTTGCTTCTATTTGCGCTCTTGCTTGGGCGATGTCTTCTAAGAGGCTACCTGTTTGGGCATCGGCGAGGTCGGCTTCAGCTTGGCTAACGCGGGCTTGGGCTTGACCAATTTCTTCTGGCCGAGAGCCCGATCGCAGTTGGGCGAGGTTGGCTTGGGCTTGGGCGACTTGGGCTTGAGCTTGGGCGATTTCTTCGGGCCTGGCTCCTGCTTGCAATTCGGCTAAGTGGGATTGAGCGCGGATCAGGTTGGCTTGAGATTGCCTCAAGTCAGCTTGGGCGCTGTCGCTTTTCATGCGGGCGATGGCTTGCCCTTTATTTATGAAGTCCCCGGATTTGACAAAAATCTCCGTGACTAGCCCTTCTGTTTCGGGTTTGATTTCTACCGAACGCTTGGCTTCTAAGCTGCTAACAAATTCGGAAGCATCTTCGACTGAGCTGGTTTTTACGGCGGCGAGCTTGACTGGTATGGCTGGGGGTTGGGCTGCTGCTGCCGATTGCTGTGGGCGATTCTGACCCGATTGCCACGAGTACCAGCCGAAACCTGCTGCGCCTGTGGCGATCGCGATCGCGGCAATTAGAGGCCAGCGCGAGCGTGGTTTAGCAACAGATTCAGGGCGATCGACAATAGGCGGAAAATCATCCGGTTGAGCGCTGTCTGCATCCGTTGGGTGCAGTTCGGGTGTGGCAGGTTTTTGCTCTTCTGTTTCAACGACGGATTCTGGGAATTTAGAATTACTCATTGGCAGCACCACTTAGATTTTTTTTAACTTCTGACTTACTGAGACTTGGGCGAAATCTTTGATTTTCCGGCGTTCCCCTCCAACATGGGGGAATAAGGACAAGCGATTTTAAACAGGATGGAATCGGGAAAGTCCCTTTTTAATGAGGTTGGGGGATGTGCAGGGCTTTAGTCCGATCGCAGTTAGCAAAGCCAGGGAGTGATTCTTTTTAGGAAAGCTTCTTGTTATTTCTCAAAAGTTACGATGGCAGGCAAGATTGCACATCCTTCTTATGACTCACCTGAGTGGGTGAGTTGGAAGGATTTTCCCTTGGAGTCGGCGGATTCAGCGAAGGTTGGGGAGTCACGCACTCCGGCGATCGCACTTTTTTCCTTGGCTAGTTGCTCGGTTAACCACTCTATCTCTGACGCCAGCACTGACTTGCAGCGATCGCGAGAGGCGAATTGATAGTCATCGGTTAGTGGATATTCGCTCTTGAGGCTTTCGATGTAGTCTTGCCTGGTGTAACAGGCTCGCAAGCGGTGTTCCAATAGCTTCAGCCGTTCTGCGGGTTCTAAGTCGCCAAAAAAGAAAAACTTGATTTGGAACCGGGAACCACTGTTAACCCAGCTTTCTTGAGGGTGTTCGAGCATTTTTTGCCGCCAGAGTTCGCGCCCTTTGGCGGTAATTCCGTATATTTTGCGCGGACAGCCCGCATCTCCGGCTTCTTCGGCAATTACCGAAATCTCCCCTCGCTCTTCCAAGCGCTTCAGCAGCGGGTAAATCGCTCCGTAGTTGACGCTGATGCAACTGCTCATAAACAGCTCCAGTTTTTGCTTTAGCCGATAGCCGTGCAGGGGTTGCAACTGTAGCAGTCCAAGTGCTGATAATTCAAGCATTTATATCAATTTGATATTATAGTCTGGATTATATCACTATATCGGACTCAAGGGCGATCGGGTAAATAGCTAGTTTCCCAAAAAAATGAAAATTAAATACACATTAAATAATATTTGTCAATCCCCTTAATATATATTGTTTTAGGATCGAGAAAGGGCGATCGCTCGATCGGAAAAATTGGGTCTAAAACCCGAAATTAACGTCCTGTAATCACTTGAAATAGCCACCCAAAAAGCATCACGCTCAAGAAAATTACACCTCCGACAATTAACATTAAACCCAACAGCAAAGCCGCCACAAATAACCAGTCGGCTTTTTTCCCAGGTTCAGGGGAACCTAAATGAGCGTCCAGCAATTCTATATTCTTGACATTAGCTTTCCAAGTAACATCTAACAAGTCTCCGGCTACCGGTACAGTACCGGCAACTGTATCAAATACGATGTTAGTGGCCATTTTGACTAAAGTCTCTTGTGGCACTCCCATTTGAGCGGATTTGAAGACAACATATCCTGCAAAAATTGAACTGATTAAATCGCCGCCGCCCGGTATAAGTCCCAGTATCGGATCGAGTCCGATGCGGTATTTTGTGCCGGGAATCGGAATTGCATTGTCGAGTAAATGGCTGATGCGGCGGAGTCGGCGCAAGGATGCAACATGAGATGGGCTGGGAGTATTTGGGGAGGAATTTTGTATAGGAGAACGTGACATTTAATGGCTCTCGATTGCGATATTACTGCTAGTTTATGATATTTACTGAAGCATATTTTAGTTTTGTCTCTATGCCTCAAGCAAGATTTTTAGTAATTTTAGTCGATCGGCTTTGGTTTGTTTTTGAACGAACAGAAACCCGGTTTCTGTTCAAAACCGGGTTTCTTGCTTCTAGCTGGGGGCTTTTAGTTTAGCCTTTTTTATTTGTTGCCTTCAGTGAAGTCGGCGTCAATCACGTCGTCGCCGCCGCCAGTGGGGCCGCCGTCTCCATAGCCACCAGGACCACCAGGGCCACCAGGGCCGTCAGTTGGGCCGCCTGCTTGCTGGTACAGGTTGCTGCTGACAGCGTAGAATGCTTGCTGCAACTCTGTTGTCAAGGTTTTGATGCGATCGTCATCTTCACTCTCGATCGCGGATCGCAAGTCTTTAAGCAACCCTTCAATCTTAGTTTTGTCATCAGCGGGAACTTTATCGCCCAATTCTGCCAACTGCTTCTCGATTTGATAGGCTTGAGAATCAGCTTGGTTTTTGCGATCGATTCTTTCGCGACGTTCCTTGTCAGCAGAAGCATTCGATTCAGCTTCCCTCACCATGCGCTCGACTTCATTGCTGGGCAAAGTAGAAGCACCAGTAATGCTAATCGATTGCTCCTTACCAGTACCTTTATCCTTAGCAGCTACATTCAAAATACCGTTAGCATCGATATCGAAAGTAACTTCAATTTGAGGTACGCCACGAGGTGCCGGTGGAACTCCATCTAAGCGGAAGGTTCCCAAATCCTTGTTATCATTCGCCATTTCCCGTTCGCCTTGCAAAACGTGAATTTCCACGTTTGTTTGGCCGTCTACAGCAGTCGAGAAAGTTTCCGACTTCTTAGTAGGAATAGTGGTGTTGCGGGGAATGATTTTGGTCATCACGCCGCCCAAGGTTTCGACGCCGAGAGACAGCGGAGTAACGTCGAGCAACAGAATGTCTTTGACTTCGCCGGAGAGTACGCCGGCTTGAATTGCTGCACCGACTGCGACCACTTCGTCCGGGTTTACCGTTTGGTTGGGGTCTTTGCCAAGGAGTTTTTTGACCAGTTCTTGCACCGCAGGAATGCGCGTCGAACCACCAACTAAGACGACTTCATTAATTGCAGATTTGTCTAATTTGGCGTCGCGGATCGCATTTTCTACGGGGATGCGAGAGCGATCGATCAAATCCGAGCACAGTTCTTCAAACTTGCCCCGCGTCAAAGTCGTGTCCAAGTGTTTTGGCCCGTCTTGAGTCGCGGTAATAAACGGCAGGTTGATTTCTGCTTGGGTAACGCTCGAAAGCTCAATCTTGGCTTTTTCGGCTGCTTCCGTCAGGCGTTGCAGTGCTTGTTTGTCTTTGCGAAGGTCAATTCCTTCGGCTCTTTGGAATTCGTTAGCGATGTAATCGACGATTTTTTTGTCGAAGTCGTCACCGCCGAGGTGAGTGTCTCCAGAAGTTGCTAACACTTCAAACACGCCGTCGCCTACTTCGAGAATAGATACGTCGAAAGTACCGCCACCTAAGTCAAATACGAGGATGGTTTCGTTGCTCTTTTTATCTAACCCGTAAGCTAAAGCTGCTGCTGTAGGTTCGTTAATAATCCGCAGCACTTCTATACCGGCAATTTTTCCTGCGTCTTTCGTAGCTTGGCGCTGGGAGTCGTTGAAGTAAGCGGGAACAGTAATTACCGCTTGGGTAACAGTTTCGCCGAGGTATTTGCTGGCGTCTTCTACGAGTTTGCGGAGAACTTGTGCAGAAATTTCTTCTGGGGCAAATTGCTTGCCGCGGGCGGGACAGTCTAGTTTGAGGCTGTTGCCGACTTTGAGAACTTTGTAGGAAACTTCAGTGGTTTCGTGGGTTACTTCATCAACCCGACGCCCGATAAACCGTTTTACTGAGTAAAAGGTGTTTTCGGCGTTCATCACGGCTTGACGCTTGGCGATTTGTCCGACAAGTTGATCGCCATTTTTAGCATACGCTACTACGGAAGGTGTGGTGCGACCCCCTTCGGCGTTGGCTATGACGGTGGGTTTGCCGCCTTCCATAACTGCGACGCAGGAGTTTGTCGTACCTAAGTCAATTCCAACTACTTTTCCCATAGGGGTGTTCCGGCTCCAATCTCTACAAAATTTTGGTGTTTTATCTGTGCGATAGTCTGGTTATTCAGGACTGCGATTTTACCTCGCGGTTTACGGGTAGTGAGTCCTGCTTTAATACAGTCTTCGATAGGGTGCTTATCTCTATACTGCGGGCGGTAGACCTTGCGATGAAGGGGTATTTACCGAACCTGTTGGGGGACGGTTGCATCCGTGAGGCTTGCACCGCTACAGTTGTTGACTGCTTTTCTTTACTCTTCCCAATGTACGGTGTGCGATCGATTCGGGTATTGTGGCAAACCGTATACGTTGTGTTGTATTTGCCGTCTTTGTGGTATAAATTTTTTTTGGTTGGTAGGGGCGATCGGTCGATCGGCTGGAAAATAAAAGTAAAATTTATCAGTTAGAGTCATGTTAAGTAGCGGTTGGAGGGGAGGGATTCACAGTTGCTGCCTGTTTGATTGTGTTCATCAGCATAAAAAGTGAAAAGGCTGTTTCCTGGCCTTCTAAGAAGCCAAACTTCTGGTAAAACTCTTTTGCATTCTCGTCTATGGCATCAACTCTGACACCGTAAACTCCTACTATTCTAGATACATCTAGTGAGCTAGCAAGGGCGTGAAATAATAGTTGTTTCCCCAGTCCTCTACCCTGCATTGAGCGATCGACCGCAAGTTTAGCAATCAGTATAGCTGGAATCGGATATCTAGGCAGCCTTTGGCGCAGGTCGGCTGGCAAGTCTTGGCGTTCAAGTACACCTGCACAGCAAGAATAATAGCCAACTATCTGAGTGCCTCCAGGCGAAAAAGCAACAAAAGTTTTGGCAATCCCATCTAGATCGTTTTTCTGAGCGTACTGTTTGAAGTACCTATCTAATTCTGGATTTCCAGAATTAAATGGGTCTTTTTTGAGACTGCTTGTACTGCGTCCTATTCTATCTATCGGACAAATAATAAAGTCCACAATTTATTCTTTGTTTGAGTTGCGATAGTCTTGAAATAGTTTTATCAGAGCTTCATTAGGGGGAGGCGGATCTAACATCATGTCTAACAAAAAATCCCAGTCGCGCTCGGACAGCTTCAAAACTGGGTTGCCCAAGGCTGCTGGGCCGTTGATCGTAGCATCTGCTTCGGCAATGAATTCGTCGAGGACAAATAGGTAAGCCCACCAAGAGAGTCTGGTTTCGGTACTGGTTTCGGTTTTGACGAGCGATCGCATTTTGCTATTTCTCCCGCTACTAAGATTGCTTTCCTACTACTATTTTAACTCAAAAAGCCCAGCACATGGTATGGTGCGTCAGAGCCAAAAAACATTGTGAACTCCCAATAATCAATTCCTGACGCACCCTACAACTTTAGTTTCTATTTTTGACCGATCAGCAGAGCTGCAGGAAAGTAACTCAGAGCTTCACCAATTGCCAACGTACCGTTACTTTCTACCGCCTGATTTGTAATTGCATCTTTCCAAACCGACGGCATTTGCTCGGATAATTTCAAATTAGTATCTTTCCAGACTTGTTTGCCGATCGGCATTTCTTCCGGTTTGACAATTCCAGTCAAAAACCGGGGAGCAATGACAATAACGGTAGTCTCTCCAAAGCTTCTGGCAAAGGCAACAACATTATCTTTAAACGTGCCAACTGCTTCCAGGGGCACATAGTCACCTGATTGAAAAACTTGCAAGTATTTTTTTCTCGCTTCTAGCGCTCTTGCCGTCAAAAACAACTTAATTCTCGCGTCTTCTCGCGTCGCAATCAAATCTTCAACCAGTTGCAAAATATCCGTCTGAGCTTGCTCTTTTATTTCCCGCAAAACCTCGATTCTGCGCTCAAAATCAACGGGACGGCGGTTATCGGGATCGACGTGACTTAAATCCCAGAATTCCGTCCCTTGATAAATGTCGGGAACGCCCGGAGCCGTGATTTTCAGCAGCGTTTGAGATAAAGAATTGAAAATTCCGTAATTAGCTACTTTTTTACAGAAAGGTGTAAATTTGTTGAGAAACTGATTTTGTTCCGAAGGTTCGAGAACGCTATCGACAAAGGTCATAAAACCAGCTTCGTAGTCGTTATCCGGTCTCAGCCAAGCCGTATAAACTTTTGCTTCGCGGACTGCTTTAATGACATAATCTTTCAGGCGATCGACATAATCAGTGTTTTCAATTCCCTCAAAGGGAAAACTGCCTAGCAGAGTTTGGTACAGGAAGTATTCGTCATTAGTATCTGGAACCATTCGATTCACAAAGTTGACTTTCTTAGAAGAGTTTACTTCTCTCCAAGACCTGACTTGCTGTTCCCATTCATCGGGAATTTCTGACAAAACGTTTATTCTGGCTCGCACATCTTCGCCGCGTTTGGTATCGTGGGTAGCTGTAGCATTCATTTTGTGCGGCCAAGCGACTTGCTGCTGTTGGTTGAACTCGTGAAAATCTACCAGCGACACGCCGAACTGACTGGGATTTCCTCCCACTTCGTTGAGTGATAAAAGCCGATAGTAGACGTATAAAAGCGTGTCTTCCACGCCTTTTGCCATTAATGGGCCTGTCAACTGCTGGAGTTTCATTACAAAGTGCCGGCGCTGCTCTTTTTGTTCTGGTGTTAGAGTTTCTTCTTCTTCGAGCAACAGCACCGTTTCGATAAATTTAAGTTCCTTGAGGAGTCGCGGTACTTGTTCTTTGGCATGGGCGATCGCATATTTTACGTAAGTGCGATCGGACTCTCTCAAACCGTCTTGATTGATGTAAGTTCGGTAGACTGGAAAAATTGTCAAAACAGCCGCCAATGCTTTTTCCAAACCGGGACGAGTAAAGTCATTTCCCTGTCTCGATTGACCGGAGATATTCTTCAAAAGTTGAGCTAGATTGTCTACATCTCCCGCCAAGTTTTTCTCAACAATCAGCCCTTTTTTATCTAAAAACAACTGTTCGTAGGGAACGGTCAAGCGAGTAAATCTCTGATATATTTCGCTAAATTGCTGTTCGCGATCGCACCGACAGAAAACGCCGTTTACGTAATTCAAAAAGTCGTAGCCGCTAGTTCCCTCAATCGGCCAATATGACGGCAAATCTTCTTCGTGTTCCAGAATCTTTTCAACAGTAATATAAGTGTCTCCCACTTTCTCCCGGAGCCGTTTCAAATATTCTGTGGGATCGTACAGTCCGTCGATGTGGTCGATTCTCAATCCGGTAAACTTTTCCTCATCAACCATGTCGAATATCAGAGCATGGTTTTTGTGAAAAACTTTAATCTCTTCAACTTTTACCGAAATAAGTTCGTTGACCGTAAAAAACCTTCGGTAGTTAATTTCTTCGGCCCCCACTTTCCAGAAAGCCAGACGGTAAAACTGCTCGGAAAGCAAATCGTCTAGCAAATTAAAGCTTTCGGGATTTCCCTTTTCTCCGTTAAAAACTTTGATATTTTCATCGATGAATTCCTGTACAAGGGGATTTTGATTGTAGAGTTCCCACAGGAGTCCTTTGACAAAAGCTATCTGATCGTATCTGGTTTTACCTTTAGTTTCTGAAGGTGTATTTTTAATCAAATAAAGAATTCCTAAAAACTTGATAAAATCTGGATGGCGTCTGCCTAATTCTCTGGCTAAATGCCCCAAATTATGACTGATAAATTTAGCATAAGATTCAATTCTTACTGGCAATTGTAAGCTATAATAATTGATAGTCAGCCCAATTTCGCTGTATTTGAGTTGAATCTCGCCATTTTCCAGACACTCTCCATAAAAATTGCCCAGCAGTGGAGCCAGCACTCGACCCCTGAGATGTTCGTAAGCGTGATTCCATTCAATATCAAAGTAATCAAAATAGTCGGAATCTGGCCCGTGTTCCAATACGTCTAACAGCAGCAAATTTTGAGTGTCGTAAGCCATGTGATTCGGAACAATATCTTGCAGCCATCCCATGTTCCGTTTCTTGATTTCGTATGTGAGGCCTTCAAAATTTTCGGATGTTCCCAAATCGGGATTGAGCTGATTTGAGTCAACGACATCGTATCCGTGAGAGCTGCCTTTTCTGGCTTTAAATATTGGTGAAGCGTAAACGTCGGTAATTCCTAAATCTTCCAGATAGCTAAGGATTTGTTTTGCGGATTCAAAGTTAAAACCTGCATGAAATTGAATCCGATAAGTTGTTGTGGGAATTCTCATCATGTTAATTTTACTCCTGCTTGTTTAGGGTTTTCTTTTTTAAGAATATATGAGGCAGAGCCTCCTGAACTGCATTCCCAGGCTATGCCTGGGAATGAGAGAGGCTCTGCCTCCCGTTTCTTGTTCCTAGGCTCTGCCTAGGAACGCCTGTATTTGAGGCTCTGCCTCGACTTTTAATTATTCTAATTCGTAGAGTGCGAAACTCTGCGGTTTAACGGTCAATTTTTGATCTGAAGTTATCTTTTCAGGCAAGCTAGAACCTGAACCCATCCATTTTTCATCAGCAGAGTCTAAAATTTTGTGACCGTTGCCCTGGGGAAGTGCAGCCGTAAAAGCTACCTCTTGCCTGTTGAAGTTTAGAATGCAGAATATCTGGCTGTCATCTGTCCAACGACGTAGAAATAAGATTTTTTCCGCTTCAATGCTGGACACTTCTAGACTGTTTTTGTCGAGTTTTTTAAGGGCTGGTATTGTCCGCCGCAGGTGAATCAAATGTTGGTGCCATTCCCAAAGGATTTTGTGTTTGCCTTGGGTTTGTTTTTCCCAGTTTAACTTACACTTATCGAAAGTCTCAGGACTCTGGGGGTCTTGAAACTCGCCTCGGCCTTCAAAGATTTTAAATTCTTGTTGTTTGTCTTTGCGGATAGCTTCAATTAAGTTTTCGTCCGAGTGGGAAACGAAGTAAAAAAACGGTGCTTCTTCCCCGTATTCTTCTCCCATAAAAAAGAAGGGAATGTAGGGAGAAATTAAGACTGTGCCGGCTGCAAGTTTCAATCCTTCAAAGTCAACTATTTTGGATAGTCTGTCTCCCAAAATGCGGTTGCCGATTTGGTCGTGGGTTTGGGCAAACACCAAAAATTTATGACCCGGTTCATCCTTAACAGAATTGCCGTGTCTCCGCTTTCTGTGGGGGGCGTACTGGCCGGAGTAAACAAAGCTTTCTTTGAAGGCTTTTTCTAAGTGTTCGCACTTGCCGTAATCTTGGTAGTATCGGTCGTCTTCTCCGGTGAGCAAGGCGTGCAGTGCGTGGTGGAAATCATCGCACCATTGGGCGTCTAGTCCGAAGCCACCGAGTTCTTTGGGACGTACAGTGCGGACATCATTTAAGTCACTTTCGGCTATTAAGTAAAGTTTCCGTCCTAGTTCTTGGGAAATATCGGCTGTGGCATCGGATAGTTCTTGTAAAAAAGGTCTTGCACCTACTTCAAATATTGCTTGAATGGCATCTAATCTCAGGGCATCGATGTGATAGTCTCGAAACCAGTAGAGGGCGTTTTCAATAAAGTAGTTACGCACACCGTCGCTGTAGGCGTCGTCGAAGTTGAGGGGGTCTCCCCAAATTGAGCCGTATTTGGATGTAAAGTAGGGGCCGAAGTCCCTGAGATAGTTTCCTTCGGGGCCGAGGTGGTTGTACACTACATCGAGAATTACTGAAATGCCGTGTTCGTGGCAGGCGTTGACGAGTGTTTTGAAGCCTTCGGGGCCGCCGTAGGAGTTTTGAACTGCGTAGGGATATACGCCGTCATATCCCCAGTTTCGATCGCCAGGAAATTGGGCTACTGGCATTATTTCGATGGCGTTGATTCCCAATTCTTTAAGTTGTTTTAGCTGGGGAATTATTGCTTCAAATGTTCCGGCTTGGGTGAATGTGCCGACGTGCAGTTCGTAAATAATCATTTCGGCTAGCGGCACGCCTTGCCAATTTTTGTCAGTCCAATTAAAGATATTTTCATCTATTACTTGCGACGGAGCGTGCACGCCTTGGGGTTGATATTTTGAGGCTGGGTCTGGTCGGTCTATTTTTCCTTCGAGTTGGTAGGTATAAAGGGTTCCTGGTTCGATGTCTGTAGCTGTGGTTTGCCAATAACCTTCTGCGGATTGTTGCAGGGGTATCAGGCGTTTGTTTGGGGAAACAATTTGGACTGCGATTTGTTTGAGGGTGGGCGCCCAAACGGTAAATTCACATTGGTTATTGCCGAGGTAATTTGCTCCTATCTTCACTTTGAGCTGTTCTCCTTATAAAATAGGTTGGTAGTTCGATCGCCCGACGCGCTATCAAATGCTTGCCCTTAACGTTCAGCGCCTGTTTAGACGGTAATATTACTTAATATAACAAACAACTAACTTTAGACAGAGGCATCAAAGGGGAAAATTGGGTAAGGGGCAAAAGTAGCGGTTGGTGAGGCCGAAATTACAGCAGGAATCGGCACGGGGGCGATCGCCAAATTAACGGCCTGGAATCGTTAATATTTCTGGTTGATATCATGTCGAAAATCTACCTAAAGGTAGGTCAAAAATCAGCGCGAGTGTATTTTTTATGGTTATGGCTTTTGGACGGGAAATCTGCTGCAATCTCGACTCGGCGGAGTCTCGCGAGTGGTTGGTGACAAACGGGATCGGCGGTTACGCTAGCGGGACGATCGCAAATCTCCTCACCCGCCGCTATCACGGCTTGCTGGTAGCCGCCCTCAAACCCCCGCTGGGACGCACTTTGATGCTCGCCAAGCTGGACGAGACGGCTGTGTATCACGATCGCGCCTATCCGCTTTATACAAACCGCTGGGCCGACGCGACGATGGAACCCCACGGCTACAAATACATCGAAAGCTTTCACCTCGAAGGCACGACGCCTGTTTGGAGGTTTGCTCTCGCCGACGCTATCCTGGAAAAGCGGATTTGGATGCAGCAAGGTGCTAACACAACATATATTCAATACCGCTTGCACCGCGCCTCACAACCGATCGCCCTCGCTGTCAAAGCCCTAGTCAACTACCGCGACTACCACCACACTACGAACGTCGGCGACTGGCAGATGAGCCTACAAACCTTGGAAAGCGGGGTTTGCGTAACTGCATTTCCCAAGTCTGCACCCCTGTACCTGCTGACGGATGCCGAACCAGAGGCCCAATTTCGAGTTTCTACGCCTTTATACAATTGGCATTACGGATTTGACCTAGCAGCCGAAAAGCGCCGCGGATTGGACTACTGCGAGGATCACTTGCACGCGGCGACTTTTCACATGACGATCGCACCGGGAAGTTCTCTCACATTGATAGCGAGCACCGAGAAAAATACCGAACTCAACGGCGGTACAGCTTTAGAATCGCGCCGCACTTATGAGGGAGAAGTGCTGGAAAAATGGTCAAAAGCGAGCAAATCTCCCGACTGGATAAATCGCTTAGTGCTAGCCGCCGACCAATTCATCGTCAGCCGCCCGGTAGCAGAGGAACCGGAGGGGAAAACCATCGTCGCCGGATATCCCTGGTTTAGCGACTGGGGGCGCGATACGATGATTAGCTTGCCCGGTCTCACAATCTGTACCGGGCGATCGGAGATTGCGCGATCGATTTTGCGGACATTTGCGCGGTATGTCGATCGGGGAATGCTGCCGAACCGCTTTCCCGATGCCGGCGGCGCACCGGAATACAACACCGCAGACGCGACTCTGTGGTACTTTGAGGCAATTCGCGCTTATATCGATGCCACGGGGGACGACGAACTTTTGAGCGAACTCTGGCCTACTTTATGTGAGATTGTTGATTGGCACATACAGGGAACTCGGTATAACATCCGCCTCGATGCCGATGACGGTTTAATCTACGCGGGCGAAACCGGCGTGCAACTGACTTGGATGGATGCGAAAATCGGCGATTGGGTGGTGACGCCTCGGATTGGTAAGCCGATCGAACTCAGCGCGCTTTGGTACAATGCTATACAAGCTATGGCAAGTTTTGCTCGAAAACTGGGCAAGCCTCACAATGAATACCAGCAATTGGGCGATCGAACAGCCGCCGGATTCCCTCGTTTCTGGAACGCCTCAACCGGTTACTGTTACGACGTTCTCGACGGCCCCGACGGACACGATAGTTCGCTGCGGCCCAACCAAATATTCGCCGTATCCTTGCCCCTATTAACTGGGTATCCGCCTCCGAACTCTTTATCCGCAAGGGGACTGCGGGCAAAGGAAACCCACCGCTATACACCGTTACTGACACCCATCCAGCAGCGCGGCGTGGTGGACGCCTGCGCCCAGCAACTTCTCACTTCTGTCGGCCTCCGCAGCCTCTCGCCGCAGCACCCGCAGTATCGCGGCGCATACGGAGGCGACCAATTGCAGCGCGACAGCGCCTACCACCAGGGCACAGTTTGGGGCTGGCTGATTGGCCCGTTTGTCTTGGCGCACTTGCACGTATACAAAGACCCAGCACAAGCTCGCGAATTTTTCGCACCGATGGCACATCATATAAGGGCCGCCGGAGTTGGCAGTCTGGGCGAAATTTTTGAGGGCGACGCCCCCCACTCGCCGCGAGGCTGCACGGCTCAAGCTTGGACAGTGGCTGAGGTGCTGCGGGCTTGGTTGGCAATTAATACTGTGGGTGTTTAAATGGGGAATGTTATCTTTGGGTGAAAAAGAGATTTATGGCATTATTATTAGCGGGCGATATTGGCGGAACTAAGACTATTTTGCGCTTAGTGGAAAGGACTGTTAACGGTGAAATGAACGCTCTTTATGAGTTTCGCTATCCGAGCGGCGAGTTTCCCGATTTAGTACCGATGGTGCAGCAGTTTTTGACGGAAGCTGGTATGAAATTGGATTTTGCGCCATTGCCTGAAAAAGCTTGTTTTGCGATCGCAGGCCCGGTGGTTAATAACACTGCAAAACTGACTAATTTGCCTTGGAGGCTAGATGCGAAGCGTCTGGAACAAGAATTAGGAATATCCCGCGTCAGTTTAATTAATGATTTTGTTGCGGTTGGCTACGGCGTGTGGGGTTTGGATGCTAAAGATTTGCACATTTTGCAAGTCGGAAAACCCCGCCAACACGATCCAATTGCTGTTATTGGTGCGGGGACTGGTTTGGGAAATTGTTTTGGAATTCCCGAAGCAAATGGCATCAGGGTTTTTTCTTCGGAAGGGGGACACGGGGACTTTGCTCCTCGTTCCGAGTTGGAGTTTGAATTGCTGAAATATTTGTTAGCAAAACACGACATTCAAAGAATATCGATCGAGCGTGTAGTTTCGGGACAAGGGATTGTTTCAATTTACCAGTTTTTGCGGGACAGAAAGTTTGCTCCTGAATCGTCGGAGGTAGGGGAAGTTATCAAAAAATGGGAGTCAGAGGTCGGGAAAACTGAAAAGACTGTCGATCCGGGTGCTACAATTGCACAGGCGGCACTCAAAAAGTGCGATCGGCTTTCGGAACAAACAATGCAAATGTTTGTAGAAGCTTACGGTGCGGTGGCCGGAAATCTTGCTGTGACACTGTTACCTTACGGCGGTTTGTACGTAGCTGGCGGCATCGCTGCTAAAATTTTGCCGCTGATTCTAGAAGGGGGTTTTATGCGAGCTTTTACGCACAAAGGCCGGATGGATTCGCTGTTAGAAATGATGCCAGTTCGTCTTGTATTGAATCCCAATGTAGGGTTAATTGGTGCGGCTGTTTGTGCGGCCGGTCTTTAGGATAATTTTAAATAGTTTGGGGCGGGCAAGATGCCCACCCCACAAGAATTGTTGTGGCACAGGCATCTTGCCTGTGAAATCCTTGTGGCACAGGCATCTTGCCTGTGAAAATAGTTTGGGCGGGCTCTTCGGCCCACCCCACAAGAATTTTTGTGGCACAGGCATCTTGCCTGTGCAAATAGTTTGGGCGGGCTCTTCGGCCCACCCCACAAGAATTGTTGTGGCACAGGCATCTTGCCTGTGAAAATAGTTTGGGCGGGCTCTTCGGCCCACCCCACAAGAATTTTTGTGGCAC
>NZ_JAUBTI010000078.1:0-31900 GCF_036702415.1 Microcoleus sp. D3_18a_C4
GTTATCCAGATAGGGATCGCTAATTAAATAACTTACAATTTTAATTGTTATTGTGGGATGGGCGTCCCCCCCGTCCTTTTTGGACGGGCGGGACGCCCATCCCACTTTCAAGAGTGGAAGTTATTTAATTCTCATTCCTAAAGTCCTGACTAAAAACTGGTTCGCAGTCAGGACTTGAGTTTTTTTACTTCACAAGAAGACAGAAAGCCTCACTATTCACAGGCTTTAAGATTTGACCAACACTTGATTGGTTGCCGCTTGTTTGTTTGTTGCTGGTACTCTTTGCGGTCAAGTCATCCCTGTAGGGAGAATGATGCAAATAAGCTTTACCGACAGAACCGAAAAGTTGCAGTTTGTCAGAAATGACCGATTGCATGGCATCGATAGCTTTTTCCATTATTTCCAACAAATCCGGCTGTGGCTCAGAAATGCTACTTTTTAACACGTCCATATAAGCTTCGCGAACTTCCGTATTCACATTAAATTTAGATACTCCGAGTTTAATACATGGATGAATCATTGACTCCGGCAAACCGCTAGCACCGTGCATCACTAACGGCACTGAAACAGCAGCCCGGATTTTGGCCAGACGCGGAAAATCGAGTTTCGGTTCGCTCAAATATTTGCCGTGAACGTTACCAATTGTTACGGCTAAAAAATCCACCTTAGTTTCTTTGATAAACTCTACTGCTGCTACCGGATCGGTCATCCTTGCGGCTTTCTCCTCGCTTGTCAAACCTTCTTCCCTGCCACTAATTCGGCCGATTTCTGCTTCAACTGCCGCACCGTTAGCGTGGCATAATTTAGTCATTTCCCGGCTAAATATTAAGTTTTGTTCGTAGGGCAAAAAAGAACCGTCTGCCATAATTGATTTGAGGCCGGCGGCTAGGCCGAGGTGAATGTCTTTTTCTGAGGTGCTGTGATCTAAGTGTACTGCGATCGGCATTAAAGATTTGCGGGCCGCTTTGATGCACAGCGCGACTAAATGCGATTTTCCGTATGGCAGGGCGCTGGGGTGAATTTGCAGTATAGCAGGACTGTGCAGCGCTTCAGCCGCTTTGATGACGGCTTTTACTCCTTCGAGGTTGTAGACGTTAAAAGCGCCGATCGCATAACCATTTCTCAAAGCCGTGTTCAGCAATTCGCTAGTTGAGGCGAGCATATAGTACCTACTTTAAAAACTTTTCTGAATGTCGATCATTCTATCAAAGTTTAAGGGCAAGCTCAGCTTAATTTGTGTTTATTTTAATTGCGAATTTTTCGGCGACGATTTATTCTGAATGTCGATCATTGTATCAAAGTTTAAGGGCAAGCTCAGCGTAATTTTTGTTTATTTTAATTGCGAATTCTTCGGCGACGATTTATGTGAAGTGCATTTATTCTTGGGTAAGGTGCGCCTAGCGCACCCTACTATTTGTTTGGTGAGCCTAGCGCACCTTACGACTAGATGATTTACTATGTTTGTGCATTACCAGCGTGCAAACCGCACTCTTTTACGGTCGCTTCTTCCCACCACCAGCGACCTTCGCGTTCGTGTTGGTTCGGCAATACCGGCTTCGTACAAGGTTCGCAACCAATACTTACAAAACCGCGTTCGTGCAACTTGTTGTAAGGCACATCCAAAGCGCGAATGTATTCCCAAACCTCTGCCGAAGACCAGTTTGCTAAGGGGTTGAATTTAATTAATTCATGGTCAGGAGTTGAGAATGCAGTGTCAACTTCAATAACCGGAATACCGTTGCGGGTACTGGGACTTTGGTCTTTCCGCTGACCGGTAATCCAAGCATCGAGAGTATTCAGCTTGCGGCGCAGCGGCTTGACTTTCCGCACGCCACAGCATTCTTTGTGACCGTCTTGATAAAAACTAAACAATCCCTTTTCTTCTACTAGGGCTTGTACTTCTGCTGCATCGGGAAACATTACTTCTAATTTAATGCCGTAATGTTTTCTGACTCGATCCAAAAACTGATAGGTTTCTGAGTGCAGTCGTCCGGTGTCTAGGGTGAAAACGCGGAAATTTTTGGTAATTTTTGAGGCAATATCGATCAGAACTACATCTTCTGCACCGCTGAAAGAAATTGAGATATTGTCAAAATTTTCTAGGGCAAATTTGATAATTTCTCGCGGTGTTTTTTGACTGTATTCTGCTTCTAGGGCGGCAATGTTGAGATTTCTTTGGATGGCAACCATATTTTCGGGTTTTCGGTGTTCTTTTCCTCTAGCCCTTTATTATAGCCGATCGCCGTCTCTGTCTCACCGACTAATTTGACAATCAAGCAATTAAGTCCGGGGCCGCCGGATTCATCCGTGAAGCGAGAAAAAAGCTCCGACTACTCATCACCCGCCCCGGATTTATGAGTGTGAGCGCTTCTTCAATTCTAAAATCTAAAATCTAAAATCTAAAATCGATTGGCTGCATCTTGCAGCAGTCTTTGCGGCTGGGTTCACAATCAAGCTCAAGGATGGCGCTCGCCTGCTGGTAGCAGTTTTGGTGAACCCAACACTCCTCTACTGGGTAAAATGGGACTGCCGCGCGGCCCATTGATATCAAATCTGTTAGCATCGGAATTATTCCTATCTCTATTCTTTTCATCTGCGTGAATCTGCGTCAATCTCTTGTCATCGGCGGTGAAGAAATTATCTTTTTTTGACCGCAGATACAGGCAAATATACACAGATTAACGCAGATGAATTAGATTGTTGACTGTTGACGGTATTTTACTATTTCGATGCTACCGGAATTGATATGAATTTGCCCGCCATTATAAAGCCCCCAAAAATAAATAAGTATCATTGCTACAATCGTCAAATTTAACTTGTATAATTAATAAAATAAGAGCGCTTACTCAGCGAGTTCGGGCTGTATTTGGTCTGAAAATAACCTTTTTTTATCCCAGGATTAGCACCGCTATAGGTACTTTTTAATTGCGTCTTATGGCGCTGACCAAATAATTTGTCTAGCACCAGTTAGGCACCCGCTCAAACTAAATCATTGAAAGCCAAGCTAGTAAACGTAGAAGATGCGGCTTGTTTTTCCAATATATCCTTATATGACCATCCTAAATTATTGGTAAATTTATTACTCCCTCAGAGGGGGTTCGGGGAGGGTGGGGGTAGGGTAAATTTTTACGACTTCGGCAAGGATTGCTATACTAAGAGCTGTTGGTTTTCCAACAGCGAATTACCAAGAATCAATTACTAATTGCCGATTAATTTATTCAGAGCGATTCCGTTAGTAAAGTAAATTTTTATCGCTTTTTATCGCTGACAGCTAACCTTGAGCCATACGATCGGCTATATTGTATTTGGAAGTACATTAATTTGTCCCGAAAGCGGTCTAGTCTCATCGCCGCCGATCGCGCCAGCTTCTGAATAAACATAGTCCGCTGTCAATAACCGCAAGGAAGTGTGGAATCATGTCAAAAGTTTTAGTAGTGGACGACGTAAAGAGCGAACTAGAAATCATCTGCCGCATTCTTCAAGATGCCGGATTGGAGGTGATCCGGGCTGGTGACGGCGAAGAGGCGATCGCCCTGATCCGCAAAACCCCTCCGGCTTTGGTCGTTTTAGACGTAGTGATGCCCCGAATGAATGGGTTTGAAGTGATCAGAGAATTGCGGGGCGATCGCACAACTGCCAAATTGCCCGTAGTATTTTGTACTCATAAAAACACCGAGATCGATAAAGCTTGGGGAACTGATTTAGGGGCCGACGCTTACGTCAGCAAACCGTTTGAACCTCAGCAACTCGTCCACATAGTGCAGCGCTTGCTTTCAGCGTAAACTTTCACCGTAAACCGAATATAAAGCGATCGGCCGCTTTCCAAAAAACCTTATACCGACAAACCCCGTTTTTTTTAAATAAACTGGGTTTTTGAATTCCCTAAAAGTTTATGTTTAATGATAGAAACCTGCTTATTTGCCCAGCCGCGATTTATTTAACGGAAACATTTGAGCCACCCAAAGTGAGGCTGAAAAACTCGATCGGCGATCGGCTTTAGGGTCAAAGCAAAACTCTAATTTGTAAGCTACACTAGAAACTAAAAATAAGCCATGAAAATAACGGCTCCCCCCGCTGGGGGGCATCAGACAAGTGCAACAAAGCAATTTCTCCTGTTCGCTCAAGGAGGCAGTCTGTTCGGCATAGAGTTAGAGGCAGTGCGGGAAGTCCTTTGCCTCAAGGAACAACCGATTTCCCTGGTGCCCAACACCCAGCCATTTTTGCTGGGATTAACCAACTTGCGGGGCGAAATCTTAGCAGCAGCAGACTTCGGACTGTTTGTCGGTATTGAGTCGGTTGACACCTACCACCCAAACAGCCGCATCTTAGTGGTAGAAGCGCCCGATCCGCGAGACGTGAGATTGTTGTCGAAAATGCGCCTGGGATTAGCCGTCTCCCGCGTCGAAGGAGTTTTACCTCTCAATCCCGATCGCATTGTCTCAGCACTAGATGTCAGTCCCGACCTAGCTCCATTCTTAAAAGGTCTGTACAATTCCGAAGGACGCTTGCTAATGATTGTCGATGTAGAAGCGATCGCCCATTCCGAACGCTGGTAAAAATCAACAATACAGATAAGTCTGCAACCGCTTTCAATCAATAATTTTAACTAACGATCGCCCGCATCCTATTTGCCCATCCTTAATTTTATGATCGAAATTCTCTATACCTGGATCGCAACCACTTTCACCCTGACGTTGCCTGACTTCTCCCAATCGGTGGTAGATGGAGCTGCTAATTGCATCATTTGTGTGTGTTACTTTGCCATCGCCTGGATAATCAGCTTAGGTTTGTGGCGAAACCGTCAATTCGGGTTCGACATCTTCGCCACAGCCACAGCAGCCATATTTTGGAGCTGCGCTTTCGGCCACAGCGGCCACGCCGCCCAATACCTAGGGCTGCCGCACTCTCCGGTGGCACAAAGTGTGTTCGATTGGATAACTGTAATGGTGGCGCTCGTGTTTTTAAGTTTGTCCAACCGCTACGGATTCTTAGTAGGTTCCAAGCAAATCCTGAGCTCTAAAAAAGAAACAGAACAAGCGCTGAGCGAAACTACCCAGCGATTTCACGCAATCTTCGACCAAGCTTTTCAAGCGATCGCATTATTGGAGCCAGACGGTACTCTGATCGAAGCAAATCAGACAGCGCTAGAATTGGGCGATTTCCAAGCATCAGAACTGCTGGGGCTGAAATTTTGGCTGACACCCGGGTGGGCATCATCTCCAACCAACCAGCAGCGCCTAAAAATGAACATTAAACAAGTCTCGGCCGGCAAGTTTGTCCGGGAAGAATACGAAATCGCCGGCTTCAACAACCATGTGACAGTAATTGACGTGTCGTTTAAGCCGCTGTTAAATGAAACAGGAGAAGTATTTCAAATCCTCGCCGAAGGCCGCGACATTACCCAGCGCAAACAGACAGAAGCGACATTGCAGCAGCTAACTGCAGAACTAGAGCAGCGAGTGAATGAAAGAACCGAGCAGCTCCTGCAAACTAACGCACAATTGGAACAGGAAATTCGCGATCGCACCGCAGTACAAGAGCAATTAAAAGCCTCAGAACAATTCTTAAACAACATCCTCAACAGCATCCCCGACCCGATTTACGTCAAAGACCAACAGCACCGCTGGATAATATTAAACAATGCCTTTTGTCAATACCTAGGTCACAGCAGAGAAGAACTAATTGGCCAATGCTACGACCAGTTTTTGCCCAAACAGGAAGCAGAGACATATCGAGAAAAAGACGAATTAGTTTTCTTGACAAACACCAGCACCGAAATCCAAAAAACCCTCACAGACCCAGCAGGAAATACCCGCTTTGTCTCCGCCAAAAAATGTACCTTTGTAGATGCCGACGGCAGGAAATTTCTCGTTTGCGCGATTAGAGATATCACCAATCGCGTGGAAATGGAAGAACAACTGCGGCAGACACTGGCAGAAGTAGAAAGCTCCCAAAACTTGCTGCGAACAGTCATTGACGCTACGCCAGACTGCATTTTTGTCAAAGATCGAAACTTGCGCTACACCCTAGTCAATGCAGGTTTCGCCGCCGCCTTCGGCAAAACTCAAGCAGAAATTATCGGCAAAGACGACGCAGAAATCGGCATATCGGTCGATCGAATCTTCCCCAACTTCCACGCCGAAACCGATTCCCAGAACCAAATCCAAAACTTCCGGGCCGGCAACCACCTCGCGCCGGCCTCCAACGACTTAGCCACCTTAGCCGACGGCAAAGTACACACCTTCGACACCCAGAAATTGCCCCTCAAAGATGCAGAAGGCAACATTTTAGGAATGCTCTGCTTCGCGCGCGACATCACAGAACGCCGCAAATCTGAACAAGAACTATTGCGGTTCAAAGCAATTTTAGAAACCACAACAGACTGGGTAGGCATCGCCGACACCCAACAGCGCACCATTTATATCAATCGCGCAGCCAGAGAAATGTTGGGAGTTGGCCAAGACGCAGATTTAACCGGAATCCGCATTTCTGACCTGACATCCCCCAAAAGTATCGACACTCTTGTGAACGTCGGCATCCCTGCAGCTTGCCGGGACGGGGCGTGGAGTGGCGAGACAGTTTGGCAGAGTTTAGACGGCGAAGAAATACCAGTTTCTCAGGTAATTGTTGCCCACAAATCCGAGAATTCAGAAGTTGAATTTATCTCAACGATCGCCCGCAACATTACAGAACGCAAGCGCGCCGAAGAAGCATTGCAGCAGAACTTGCAAATGCTCGATCTTGCCAGCGATGGCTTGATCGTTCGGGATATGGACGGCACGATTAATTATTGGAGTCAGGGAGCCGAACGGATGTACGGCTGGACAAAAAAAGAAGCCTTGGGGAAAATCACCCATACTCTATTGCACACCATTTTCCCCCAGCCTTTAGCCGCTATTTCGGCACAGTTAGAAGAGCAGGATTATTGGGAAGGAGAAGTAATTCATACCACCAATTATGCTACCAAAATTACCGTATTCAGTCGCTGGAATTTGCAGCGAGACGAACAGGGAAAACCGAAAGCAATTTTAGAAACTAACAACGACATCACGGAGCGCAAGCAAGCCGAAATCGAAAAGCAAAGATTGATTTCGCTCGTAGAAAGCAGCTCGGATTTTATCGGCACGGCCACCCTAGAGGGAGAGGCAACATACCTGAATGTCGCGGGTATGAACCTAGTAGGATTGCAAAATGTTGAAGAAGTCAAAAGCCAAAGTATGTTTGACTTCTTCTCAGTAGAAGATGCTAAGATTTTGCAAGAAGAAATCGTGCCTGCTACTATGCGAGACGGTTTTTGGCAGGGTGAATTCCGCTTGAGGAACTTTCAAACCGGCGAAGACTTTCCGGTTGACTTCACCCTATTTACAGTCAAACACCCAGAAACCGATGAGCCTATGGGGTTCGCAACAGTTACTCGCGACATCAGCGATCGCAAACGCGCAGAAGAGATGCTGCGCGATCGCGAAAGACTGTTCCGAGCCATTTTTGACCAATCGTTCCAATTAGTGGGGCTGCTAAAACCAGACGGCACGGTTTTGGAAGTCAACCAAACAGCCCTCGCCGTCGCCGGACTGGAGCGCGAAGACTTCGTAGGCACGCAGTTTGCAGATAATTTGTGGTGGCAAATTTCTCCAGAAGCCAAGCAAAAAGTGCAAGCAGCGCTCACAAAAGCTGCAGCCGGCGAGGTAGTCCGCTACGAAGCCGACGTGCTCGTTGCTGGGGGTGCTGTGATAACTGTGGACTTCTCCCTCAAGCCGATCGTAGACGACAGCGGCAAAGTCGTGCTGCTAATTCCCGAAGGCCGCGACATCAGCGATCGCAAAGCCCTAGAACGAGAATTAGTTTTGCGTCAAAGTCGCTTTGACGCATTTTTCGCAGCCGCCCCGGCCTCAATGTTTATTTTTGACGAGCAGTTGCGCTTCGTGCAAGTTAACGAGAAATTAGCGGAAACCACCGGCGTCTCAGTTGCCGAACACCTCGGCAAGACGGTGAGGGAAGTTGTACCCGAAATGCTCGATACCCTACAGCCGATGTTGCAGCAAGTTCTTGTCACCAACCAACCGTTTTTAAACGTTGAGGTGTCGGGATCAATCTTCAACGAACCGGGCATCCTGCGAGATTGGCTGGCTTCATACTTTCCTTTGCCGGGAGCTGACGGCAAACCCATCGGTGTCGGCGGTGTGGCGATCGAAATTACCGATCGCAAAAAAGCAGAAGAAGAGCGCGATCGATTTTTTACCCTTTCCCTAGACTTGGTTTGTATTATAGGTTTTGAAGGCAGATTCAAGCGCGTCAATCCCTCTTGGGAAAACGCACTCGGCTACAAGGCGCATGAACTTGAAGACAACTATTATATCGATTTAGTCCACCCAGACGATCGCGAATCAACCATAGAACAAGCGGAAAAAGTAGCTAGCGGCGCCGAATTAAAGTCTTATGAAAATCGCTACCGCTGCAAAGACGGTTCCTACAAATGGCTGTCGTGGAAAGTGCGACCTGTAACCGAACTAAAGCTCATGTATGCAGTGGCTCGCGACATTACCGAAAGCAAACAGGCGATGGTGCAACTGGAAAAAACAACAGCCCAATTAGCCCGTTCCGAAGACCAATTTCGGCAGCAAAGCAATCTCTTGCAACTGCTAATAAACAGCATTGGCGACGGCATAATTGCTGCCGACGAAAATAGCAATTTTCTTTTATTCAACCCCGCCGCCCAAGATATGTTTGGCACGGGTTCGACAGATACTCTTCCCGACGAATGGTCGGCAAGATACGGTTTATTCTTGCCCGATACCGTAACTCCCTATCCCCCAGCGGACATACCTTTATCGCGCGCAGTTCGAGGAGAAGCCTGTGACGAAGTAGAGCTTTTCACCCGCCACCGAGGGAAGCCAGAAGGCCTGTGGGTGAAAATTAACGGCCGGCCGCTCAAAGACGAAACGGGGGCGCTTAAAGGCGGCGTAGTCGTTTGCCGCAACGTCACCGAACAAAGAGCATCCCAGCAGCAAATGCAGCAGTTGGCCGAGGCACAGGAACGCTTGCTGCAAGAACTTAAAACCCGGCAAAATGCTCTCGACGAATCGGCGATCGTCAGCGAGACCGATCTCCAAGGCATCATTACCTACGTCAACGACGGATTCATTGAAATCTCCGGTTACAGCATGGCAGAACTCCTGCACCGCAACCACCGCCTCGTCAATTCCGGCCACCATCCCAAATCATTTTTTGAAGAAATGTGGGTGACACTTTCTCGCGGTTTGGTGTGGAAAGGGGAAATCAAAAACCGACGCAAAGATGGCTCGTTTTACTGGGTAGATTCGACGATCTCCCCCATCTTTGATACCAGCGGCACAATAGTCAAATATATCGCCATTCGCTTTGACATCACCGAGCGCAAAGAGGCAGAAGAACGACTAGGAAAATTGGCAGCAGAACGTAAAGCGGAAGCTGATTCTCTGACGCAGCAAGTCCTTAAATTGTTGGGAGAAATTAAAGGCGCGGCTCAAGGCGACTTGACAGTCAGGGCGGAAGTGACTAACGACGTTTTAGGTGCTGTAGCCGACTCTTTCAACTTCTTAATCGGTTCTCTGCGGAAAGTGGTAACGGGAATTCAAACTTTAGCCGAACAGGTAACATCTGCCACCGGCGAGTCAATTAAAAATACCAGTCAACTCACCCAACAGGCAGAAATTCAAGCAGCAAAAATATCTGCCATCATGCGCGAAATCGAGCGGATTGTGAATTCGATCCGCGACGTGCGAGATGTTTCGGTGCGGGCAGAAACAGTGGCTCAGCAGTCTTCTCAAACGGCTGAAGTCGGCGGTATGGCAGTCGATCGAGCTGTCGAAGGTATTAACGGGCTCCGGTTGACGATCGCCTCTACCTCGAAAATGATGAAGCGTTTGGGTGAATCTTCCCAGCAAATTGGCAAAATTGTGACTTCGATTTCTCAACTTGCTTCGCAAACTAATTTATTAGCTCTGAATGCTACTATTGAGGCGGCGCGAGCCGGCGAACAAGGTTTAGGCTTTGCAGTTGTTGCCGAAGAAGTGCGGAAATTAGCAGAAAGATCGGCCGGCGCTACTGAGGAAATCTCCGAAATTGTCGGTACAATTCAAGAAGAAATCAGCCGCGTCATGAAGGCAATGGAATCCGGGACGCTGGAGGTAGTGGAAGGCACTAAGCTAGCAAGCGAAGCTAAAACTCACCTCAATGCCATCATCGAAGTTAGTCGAGAAATGAATGCTTTGGTGCAGAATATTACTAGCGCATCTGCCAAGCAAACGGTTTCGGCTGAGGGAATTGCTAACAGTATGCAGCAAGTCAACGAGATTGCGAATACGACCGCACAAAAAGGTGCGGATGTCAAAGCATCTTTGGACGAGTTGTCTGGTTCTCTGGGCCAATTGCAAAAGTCGGTGGCGAATTTCCGTTCGTAATTTTAGAACCCCGACTTCTTCAATAAGTCGGGGTTTTGGGTATTGTGGCAGTGTGCGATGATGAATGGTAGGATGGATGAGTATTTGAAATACTTTTAGGTTGTGGCTATCGTGTTTGAGATTGAGTTTACAGACCAAGCGATTGAGGATTTGCAGTGGTTTAAGAAACACGAACAGAATGTAATTGTTGACGGTATTGTAAAACTTCATTGAGTTTATAATCAATTATAAACAATAATGGTATTATGTTGTGAGTGTTGAATAAGGAATACGCACAGCCTGAAGAAAGGAAATCTCAAATGCAATTAACAGAGAGGCACATCATTAAATCCACGGAACATCGTTTCGCCCAAATTGACGAACTAGCCTTTAAATCCAAAAACCTCTACAATGCCGCCAATTACGTCATTCGTCAGAACTTTATTTATGGATGGGGCTATGTCAATTACAACGAAATGAACCGATTGATGAAATCTCATGAAGCCTACAAGGCTTTGCCTGCTAAAGTAAGTCAGCAAATCTTAATGGTTTTAGACAAGAATTGGAAATCGTTTTTTGAAGCCGTTAAAGCTTACAAAGCTGACTCTTCAAAATTCACGGGTCGCCCAAAATTGCCAAAGTACAAAGATAAGACTAAAGGGCGAAACCTTCTCGTCTACACGATTCAAGCAATTAGTAGCAAACAGTTGAATAAAGGAATCATTAAACTTTCGGGTACAGAACTTTTAATTAAAACCCAACTCAATCCCAACCAGATTTGTCAAGTTAGACTGGTTCCGAAATGTGATTCCTATGTAATTGAGGTGATTTATGATGAACCGGAGTGCACCCTCAGCAATGCCAACTCTGTAGCTAGTATTGATTTAGGACTGGATAATTTAGTGGCGTTAACTTCAAATCAACCGGGATTTATCCCTTTGTTGATTAACGGGCGACCATTAAAATCGATTAACCAGTTCTACAACAAACGCAAATCCCGATTACAATCCCAATTGAAAGGGAATCGCAAAACTTCACCCAGGATTCAGCGATTAACTCGCTGTCGCAACCAGAAAGTTGATAATTATTTGCATCATGCTAGTCGTGTGATTGTTGACCATTTGGTAGTGAACCAAATTGGAACGCTGGTAATCGGCAAAAATGCACAGTGGAAAACCGATATCAATCTAGGTAAACAAACCAACCAAAATTTTGTCAGTATTCCTCACTCTAGATTAATTGAGATGTTAGAATACAAAGCTCGGCTGGTGGGAATCAAGGTAATTGTGCAGGAAGAATCCTATAGTTCACGGGCCAACTTTCTGTGTTTAGACCCAATTCCTGTTTACGGAAAAACTGATAAAGAGCCTGTGTTCACTGGCAAGCGGATTAAAAGAGGTTTGTACAAAACATCGGCTGGTCGGTTAATTAATTCCGATGTGAATGCAGCGTACAATATCCTCAGAAAAGCAATCCCAAATGCTTTCAGCGATGGGATAGGGAGCTGCGTAGTTCAGCCAAGGCGGGTTAATCCGCTCAAAGTAAAAGTGAAAGGGGAGGGACTTGAAGCCTCCCATGTCTATAAATGACTATACTTTTACCAGCTATAGAGCGCATCGCTGGCAAGCAGGGGAATAGATACATATTTCAAGGAGCAGAGGAAGAACTATGATGAACTGGGATTATCGAGTATTTTTTGAGGATGGCGGGTACACAATTCGCACGGTGTATTATGACGATAAGGGTGCGATCGCAGCCTGCTCGGAAAAAGAAACCGCACCTTTTGGAGAATCAGTGGAAGAACTTCAAGAAGAATTAAACCAACTCCTTGCTGCTCTAAAAAAACCAGTTATTTCGGCTGACGATGTGCCACCTCCAAGCGATCGCCCGAAGGCAAAAAGAGGAAAATCATTGCAAGCAGTGCGGCAACAACTTGGCTTGCGATCGGAAATAACGAAAGAAAATTCCTTAGAAAATTCCTTGAGTTCAAACGATTAGCAAAGAACCGAGGTTATCGGTAAGAGTTCAAAACTACTGGCCGCTTATCTTGGCCGCTCATATGAATGATGACGATTTAAACGAATTAATAGATGCTTTCACCGCAGAATGCGAAGAGTTTCTTCAGTTAATGGAGACGAATCTGCTGGCGATGGAAGCTGCGGGTTTGAAAGAGCGACAAGCTGCAGTTAAAGAAATGTTTCGGGCGGCTCACTCGATTAAAGGTGCGGGTTCGATGTTGGGCTTTCAAAACGTATCGGCGGCGGCTCACACGCTGGAGGACTGTTTTGTCATTTTGCGCGATCGCACAGACTTGGCGGCCCTGGAACCGACTACTGTGAGTGTTTTGCTGCAGGGGGTGGATGCTCTTAAAAAGATTACGATCGAATCAGTTCAACACTCCGATATTACAACTCCGGATCAAACGGAAAACTTGGAGGCGATCGCCCAAATTTTCGCCGAGTTCCAGGCCAAGTACGGCAAGTCAGAACAACAGCCACTCCTCGCAGCCAGCCAAGGGCCCGCCCCCGAAACCCTGAAACTGATTTTTGAACAGCAAGTGCCGGCACTCTTCAATCGCCTAGAAACCGAGCTTTCCCAAGCTTCCGAAGCAGATTTGGCAACAAGCGTCACCGCCATCAAGCAGGTTTACTACCAACTCTCCGGTTTGGCTGGAATGCTGCAATTGCCGGATTTTGGGAAAGTCGCCGCAGCCCTCACAGATTTGATTGACTCTCCAGACTTGACTCTACAACGGTTGCAATCCGACGGTTGGGCGATCGCCCAAAACTTGCAAACCGCACGCCAACAAATATTGGAAGGAAGGGCGATCGACATCCCCGAAATCTCCCCCTCTCCCCCCCACTCCCCCTCTCCCACTCCCCCCGAAATCCCCCCCTCCTCGACTCTTCCAGTCCCCAACCCGCAAAGGCCGACAATCCGGGTAGACTTAGAACGCTTAACTGAATTGGTGAATTTAGTCGGGGAATTAGTCATCAACCGTACAAATTTAGAACTTCAAGAATCCGAACTGCGCGGCGAAGTCAAGCGCATCCGCCGCAATATCGTAGATTTGAACCAATTCGGCGGTCAGTTGCGAGAAGAATACGACAGACTGAGCTTTGCAGAGTGGAGGGGGGGAAACGGGAACTCTGGATTGGGAAAACTTGCAGCAGCAGAAACAGAATTCCCCATGATTGCTAACGGCAAATCCTCTCCGGCCCATGCTCACTTCGATATCTTAGAGATGGATCGTTATACAGAGTTCCACTCGACAGCCGCAGAAGTCATCGAAACTGCCCAAGCAATTTCTCAATCCGCCACCAAATTAGACACCTTAGCCATGAAATTCGAGCGCAGTACCGACCAACTGCGCCGCATTACCGAACAACTACGCAGCCGCGTCATGCAGTTGCGAGTCGTGAGTTTCAGTCGCGCCGTCGATCACTTGCCCAGAGCACTCCGGGAGATGTGTCTCACATACGATAAAGATGTCAACCTGCTGCTAGTGGGAAGAGATACCAAAATTGACGAAAGTTTGCTCGACGCTTTGCGCGACCCCTTAATACACTTAGTGAGAAACGCTTTCGACCACGGCATCGAAATGCCCGAAGTTCGGAAAGCAAGCGGCAAGCCGGCCAGCGGTCAAATAGAAATAGAAGCCCGCCACCAAGGCGGCCAAACTATTATTACTGTCGCCGATGACGGCAAAGGCATTGACCCGGAAATGATTCGCCGTAAAATTGTCACAAAGGGTTTGGCTACGGAGGAACAAGCTCAAGAATTTTCCATTGCCGAACTCTACGATTTTCTGTTTTGGCCGGGTTTCAGCACTACAGAAGGGGTCAGCGACCTTTCGGGGCGGGGAGTCGGGCTCGACGTGGTGCGAACAAATTTGCGGACTGTGCGGGGGACTGTGAAAATAGACTCTCGCCTGGGAAAAGGTACGAGTTTTATCATTAAACTGCCACTGCTGTTGTCGATTACTGATGCTTTGATGGTGAAAACCGATCACAATAAAATAGCAGTGCCGCTTGATGCAGTCGAGGAAATTCTGCACATTAAAGCCTCGGAAGTTCACATTGCCGGCAATCAGCCGATGCTGTGGTGGCGGGAGGAATTTATTCGTTTGGTGAGGATGCAAGATTTGCTCGAATACAGCGTCCTCCCGCCGGATGCCCCCTCTCCTGACCCTTTGACCCAAGAGGAAATTCCCGTCCTGGTTTTGGCTTCTACCGAAGGAATGCTGGCGGTGGCCGTGGAACGGCTGATCGGTCAGCAGGAAATTGTGGTTAAACCTTTGCCACCGCCTCTATCCAAGCCTCGCGGCGTTTTGGGGACTACGATTTTGGGGGACGGGCGCGTGGTGAATATTCTGGATGTGGACGATTTGGTGGGCCAACCTGTGGTAAATAGTTCGATCGCCGCTGTCTCCGGTAAAGTGCAGGAGATACCGGCGAGTGCGAGTCGGTCACCGCAGATTTTGGTAGTGGATGATTCCTATACAATTCGCCAGTTGCTGTCTCTGACGCTGACTCGTGCTCGCTACCGGGTGGTACAGGCTAAAGACGGCGTGGATGCCCTGGAAAAGTTGCAAAATGGTCTTGATTGCAGTTTGGCGATCGTGGATATTGAAATGCCCCGGATGGATGGATTTGAATTGTTGCGATCGATCAGATCGACCGAGCGGTTTGCTAAGATTCCTGTAGCCATGCTGACATCCCGTAGCGGGGCAAAACATCGGCAAATGGCAATGGAATTAGGCGCAAATCAATACTTCACCAAACCTTACAGCGAAGCCCAGCTTTTACAAGCTATCCCCAAATTAATCCACCACTCAATAATTTAAGCCAAAATCTCAAATCTCCACTCAAATAATCCCTAATCTCAAACAAAACTTAGGCAAAAAGTAATTGCACCCGCGAATAATAGTGGGAACTACGCAGCCGACTCACCTACTAAAATCGAATAATCTAAAATCTAATACCAATTTTGTATGAGGCTGCACATATCTCGATCCCCCCTAGCCCCCCTTAATAAGGGGGGGACAAGATTCTTCTCAAAGTCAACCCCTACTCCCCAACAATCAGGGGGATTTAGGGGGATCGAGATATGATGTGCAACTTCACATTAAATTGGTATAAAATCCAATAATCTTCAATCCAATAATCGTCAATCTAAAATCTAAAATCTAAAATCTAAAATCGAATGACTCACGCCAATTACAATCGCCGCTTTCGGAGCAAGAAACAAGCCACTGTTAGAATTGCCCCTAAAAAAATGGTTTCCTTTGAACTAGGAAATATTTACTATGCTGTTCCTATTGAGCGAGTGGAACGCATTGTTAAAAACTTTAATGCCTACGGTATTTTACCGAACGGTAATAGTTTACTGCGGCATCAAGAAGAACTGATTACCATAATTAATTTATCCACAATATTTCCCAGCAGTCCGAGCATTGCTGAGTGCAAATACCTGATTATTTGTACCTTAAATAAAAGCGATCGGTTGGGGATTCCCCTTCCTGATATGCCAAAAATTTTGGAAATTACCGAAGAAAGCTTCTGCGAGATTCCCGAATTGTACCGTCAACAGCAACTGCCTCCGGTAATAGAAAAGTTAATTCGCGCACCTGATGGTTCCGAAGTTTTTTATCTGAATTTCGATCTATTTAGCGAAATGTAGGGTGTTCACTTTTCGAGGTATTATACCATATAAATGCTATTTTTGCAAACAAAAAGTTATAGATTTATGAAAAAACTCACAATCATGTCGATCGCCCTACTAATTTTTGCAGCAACTCTCGAACTGCCGAAGGTGGGGCTGCAACTAAGTGCGATCGGGCAAATAGAAACACCCCAACCCATCCAAACACCCCAACCAATCCCAACACCCCAATCAATCCCAACACCCCAACCAATCCCAACACCCCAACCACAAACACCCCAACCACAAACACCCCAACAAATCCAAACACCCCAACAAATCCAAACACCCCCAATCCAAACACCCCAACCAAAAGCAGACGACCCCAAAAACCTCGGCTACGTCTCCCCAGAATTTGCCGAAAATTTCTCCCAGCAACAAATCGACCAAATCAACGCCAACGTCGAAACGCTGCTGCTAACTCAAAGCTGCTCCCGCTGCGACCTCCGAGCCGTAAAATTAGTTAACCTTAACTTAAAAAATCCCATCCTTACAGGAGCAGATTTATCAGATGCCAACCTCAGCGGTAGTCGCTTCGAGATATCAGATTTTGTCAACACCAATCTAGCTCGCACAAACTTAAGCGGAGCCGAATTAGTAGGAGCGAGAATCAGCAACGCTAACCTCAGAAAAGCTAACTTGACAAAGACAAATCTAGACGGTGCAGACTTGCGATTTTCCGACTTGAGAGATGCCAATCTTTCCGATGCCAACCTCCGCAATGCTAATATAGATGGCGCTAGTATCGATCGAGCAAGTATGGCCGGCACCACAATGCCAGACGGCCGAAAAAATCAATAATAATAGAGGTAGTCTTATGTCGCCGATTAAACAACGCCTTCTCGAAGCGATCGAACGGACTCCTGAGCCACTTTTAGAGCAAACGCTGGCATTTCTGGAATTTTTGACCAGTCGGACACAATCCGCGATCGCCCCAGACTTCGACTCAGATTTTGACTCAGATACCGACTCCAACGAGCAAATCCTCGCCGATCTGAAAGCCTCCCTCCACCAAGCCAAAGCGGGACAAACCTTTCCCATATCGGAACTCTGGGACGGTATCAATGTCTGATATGTCAGTCCAAGTCACGTTCACGGTACTTTTCAAACGTCGCCTCAAAGGACTCGCTAAAAAGTATCGCCAAATTCAAACCGATATTCAGCCAGTCCTTGATGAGCTTATCCAAGGAAACTTCATAGGAAACCAGATTACAGGGACTCAATACACCGTTTACAAAGTCCGGGCTAAAAACAGTGATTCCCAAGTTGGTAAGAGCGGCGGTTATCGCTTGATTTATCAAGTTGAATCACCGACTCAAGTTGTTTTACACCTGATTTACTCGAAATCAGAACAAGCAAATGTCTCCGCCGAGGAAATCCAAACTGCGATCGCAGAATACCAAGCGAACCCAGACGAATCAGCCATTTTTCCAATCTAAACGCTTGCCCTTCTTGCTCTTTGAGGCGCTCGCTGTCATCGTCAAAATCCGTGTCGTGCCTTCCTTCTAAATCAAACAGCCAAAAACCTCTGAATCACCTCATCACTTAACTCGCTAGTGCTTCCAGAAGCCACAATCCCGCCTTTTTGCATAGCATAATACCAGTCAGCTTGCCGCACAAAATGCAAATGTTGCTCCACCAACAAAACAGAAATTCCCCTAGTCGCAACCACACGGCGCACAGCAGCTTCAATATCTAAAATAATCGATGGTTGAATCCCCTCCGTAGGCTCATCCAAAACCAGCAACTGCGGCTCACCCATCAAAGCCCTAGCAATAGCTAACTGCTGCTGCTGTCCCCCGCTCAAATCACCTCCCAGGCGATCGAGCATAGTTTTCAAAACCGGAAATAACTCAAAAATTTCATCAGGAACTTCAGGATTTTTGGTTTTGGTTGGTTTCGCTTCCAAACCTAACAAAAGATTTTCTTTTACCGTCAAACGTGGAATAATTTCACGCCCTTGAGGCACATAACCAATGCCTAATCTAGCCCGCTGGTAAGTCAACTTAGAAGCAATAGATTCTCCGCCAAAAGCAATAGTGCCACTGCGCGGTTGCAGCAACCCCATAATCGTTTTTAGCATAGTAGTTTTGCCCACACCATTGCGGCCGATTAAGCAAACCATTTGCCCAGCATTTACGCTTAAATCGACATCGCGCAAAATGTGACTTTCGCCGTAATAAACATTCAAATTAGAAACTTGTAGCATAATTATTTACTGTTCACTGTTGACTGTTGACTGTTGACTGTTGACTAATAACTATTCTTCAGGTTTTCCCAAATATACCTCAATTACCCGATCGTCATTTTGCACCTCATCCATAGTCCCCTCACACAAAACCGCACCCTGATGCAACACCGTAACCTGCCGCGCAATTTGCCGCACAAACTCCATATCATGTTCAATCACCAACACCGAATGACTTTGGGCCAACGAAATTAGCAACTCTCCAGTTAACACCGTTTCCTCATCCGTCAAACCCGCCACAGGTTCATCTACCAACAATAAATCAGGAGATTGAGCCACCAACATTCCAATTTCCAACCATTGCTTTTCCCCGTGAGAAAGCAAACCAGCCGAAATATCAGCTTTAGCCACTAAACCAATAGTTTCTAACAAACCGGCAACCGTGCGTTTTTCAGCAGTAGAAGCAGGCTTAAACAAAGTCGAAAAAACATTTTTATGGCGGCTGCAAGACAATTCCAAATTTTCGCGTGGCGTTAAATTCAAGTAAACTCGCGGCGTCTGAAACTTGCGACCAATTCCCAAGCGCGAAATCCTATCTTCCGACAACTTGCGTAAATTTTGTCCCTTAAATAACACCCTGCCCTCTGTCGGCTGCACCTTCCCGGTAATTGAATCGAGAAAAGTTGTTTTCCCCGCACCATTGGGGCCAATGATAACTCGCAGTTCGCCCGCATCCATACTAAAATTTAAACCGTTGATGGCTTTAAAACCATCAAAACTCACAGTCAAGTTTTCTATTTCTAAGACTTTTCCATTCATAGATGATTTCTCCGGGTAGGGTGCGTCAGTTAACAGTCTCTGGGTAAGCCGGAAAATCTGTTGGCTGACGCACCTGACAGCGCTGATTTTCTCTTAGAAGGTGCGTCAGTTAACAGTCTCTGGGTAAGCCAGGAAATCTGCGGGCTGACGCACCCTACACAAGCACATAAATAGTTATTTTACTCTCAAGTAAAACTGCTCGAACTGCTCGACACTGGAGGTGGAGAAGCAGCCATAATTCGCTCAGCTAACTTCGAGAGTGGCAGACTTTGCAAATACACTTTTCCAGGCCCGGTTAGCTTGACTAAAAACAAGCCTTCACCGCCAAATAGAGCATTTCTAAACCCGCCCACAAACTGAATATCGTAATCTACAGTCGGCGCAAAAGCTACCAAACAACCAGTGTCCGCTCGCAACACTTCGCCAACTCCCAAATTTTTCTCAACTATTGTTCCTGACATTTATTTATGTCAGCCTCCTTCTAAATTACACGATATTTTTGCACTCAATGTTCAAGTTCTTCTTTTTCGAGCTGCACTTGGGGGTCTTGTTCCAGGCTGGGGTAAGTAGATGCGTACTTAGGTCTTCTGAACAACCTGCGGATTTGACCGAAACCTTGATCTTGCAGCCATCCGACTAAGCCGTCTGGCAGCACTGTGACTACTATGAGGAATAGCGCACCTTGGAAAAACAGCCAAACTTCGGGGAATTGTTCGCTCAAGAAACTTTTGCCAAAGTTGACTAGCAGTGTTCCCAATATTGCTCCCGATAATGTGGCGCGGCCTCCCACTGCGACCCAGATTACCATTTCAATTGAAAAGGCAATATCCATTGCTTTCGGCGAAATTATTCCGGTTTGTACGGTAAATAATGCGCCTGCAATCCCGGCTAAACCGGCGGAAATTGCAAAGACTAAAACTTTATATCCTGTGGGATTGTAACCTGAGAAACGCAGGCGCACTTCGTCGTCGCGAATTGCTACTAACAGGCGGCCGAAACGCCCGCTGGTCAGCCAGCGGCAGAGGGCGTAAGTTGCTGCTAAAAATAGTATGGTGAGAATGTAGAAAATATATTGAGTATCTCGGCCATTTACTGGGGCTCCGAACAGGGTTTTAAAGTCGGTGAGTCCGTTGGTTCCGTTAATCAGTTTTTGCTGACCGTTAAAGAAGTTGAAAAATACAATGGTTGCTGCTTGGGTAAGAATTGAAAAGTAAACGCCTCGAATTCGATTGCGGAATACTAAATAACCTAAAAGTGCGCCCAAGATGGCGGGGATGAGAACTACTGCTGCTGCTGAGAAGGGAAATGAATAAAATGGTTGCCAAAACCAGGGGAGTTCGGTAACGCCGTAGAGGTTCATAAATTCTGGCAATTGACTGCTGGCGGTTGGGGGAATTTGCAGTTTTAGGTGCATGGCGAAAGCGTAGCCGCCGATCGCAAAAAATACGCCGTGTCCTAAACTAAGTAAACCTGTGTATCCCCAAATCAAGTCTATGCCGAGGGCTGCAATTGCTAGTGCTAAAAATCGCCCTAATTGATTGAGCCGAACGTCGGGGAGTATTCCTGGGACGAGTAAGATGAATGTGAGGGCGATCGCGCTGACAATTGCCGCTTCTTTTAGCCAGGGTTTTTGATGTGTTTTCTGCATTTTTCGCTACACTCGCAGTTGTAATTTTTAATTTTCTACCGTCCGCCCTTTTTGCGGGAAAATCCCTCCCGGCTTCACTTGCAGAAAAGCCATAATTAAGGCGAACACCATTACTTTTGCCATGCTGGTTGTGGCGAAAAATGTGAAGAAGTCGGCTAAAGGCTTGACAGGAGCGAACATTAATGCTAATGTTCCCGAACCGATCAGGTAATTTGCAGTGCCGATCGCGATCGCAGCAACTACACTCCCCACAATCTTGCCGACACCGCCCACAACCACCACCATAAACGTATCGACTATATAATTTTGTCCGGTATTTGACCCTACGGAACCGATCAAACTAATCGCGCACCCAGCAACACCTGCCAGCCCCGAACCCAAAGCAAAAGTCAGCGCGTCTACTTGTTCGGTAGGAATTCCCAAACACGCACTCATGCTGCGATTTTGCGTCACGGATCTAATCCGCAATCCCCACACAGACTTTTGCAAAAATAGGTAAATTCCCGCCAAACAAATTCCTGTGAGGACAATAATAAAAATTCGCGCGTAGGGCAACTGAAAATTGCCCAGGGGTATGCCGCCGCGCAACCATGCAGGCGCAGTCACGTCCACATTTTGAGCGCCAAACCAAGGTTGAGTTACTGCCAGTTTGTAAGTTTGCCCTAAAAAGGCGCTCACCGCCCAGGAAATACCCAAAGATAAAGGCAAAATTAGGGCGATAATTTTGTTCCGAATGCGATCGAAATCTAGGCGAGATTTCAGCACTCGCAAACCGCCAAAAAACAGCAAACAAAACACCGCAATCCCAATTACCAGAACCCAACTAACGCTGCGGACAAACTGCTGCAAAATTAAACTTACGCCCCAAGTTGCCAGCAGAGTTTCTAGCGGCCGCCCGTAAAGATAGCGAATCACTCCGCGTTCCAGAATTAATCCTACCAATGCAGCTACTAAAAAAGCTAAGGGAATCGCAAATAAAATATATGTTTCAAAAGCAAATCCTCCGATACCTTTGAAGACATTTTGCACGACGAAAGTTGTATAAGCCCCTAGCATCATCAACTCGCCATGAGCCATATTAATCACGCCCATCAGCCCGAAAATAATCGCTAATCCTAGGGCTGCAATTAGTAAAACAGCGCCGATGCTAATGCCGTTAAATAAACCATCTAATATCGCCACTTTTGTTACTCCTGCATCAACTCCGTTAACTTTGTTCGGGGATAATTAGGGGCGGATTTTACCCCATGGGTGTCAACTTAGAACTAAAACCCTCTGTATATTTCGCTTGTAGCCGAGTCTAGATCCCCCTAAATCTCCCTGATTGTTGGGGAGTAGGGGTTGACTTTGAAGAGTCCAGTTCCCCCTTATTAAGGGAGTAGAGATTGACGAAAGAATGCTCTTACTCCCCCCTTATTAAGGGAGTAGAGATTGACGAAAGAATGCTCTTACTCCCCCCTTAATAAGCAGGGCTGTTTCATTCTCTTGTAGGGGCTGCCCCCCGTGGCTGCCCCCATGTCCCAAACGCCTGTGAAGTCGTCTGTGGAGGGGGTAGGCACGGGGGCACTACCCCTACAAAATCGCGATTTTCTTGAGAATGAAACCGCCCTGCCTTAATAAGGGGGGCCGGGGGGGATCTCCGGGTTTAAAGACACACCCTAGGGGGATAAAAGATACGTTACCAACGTTAACCAAATTGGTATTAGCTACTTATGAAGCTTTGAATTTGCCACCTTTTGCGGGGTCTGACCAATCGCAAGCAAAGCCTTTTGTTTCAGCGACAAATTGATTCCAAGGCACCGGCTTCACTGCTTCTGGTGTAGCAAAAGCGATGTTAAATAAACCGTCGTCTCTAACTTCGCCCAACCGCACAAATTTAGAAAGGTGATGGTTAACATCCATCGTTACTGTGCCCCCCGGCGCGTCAAAGGTTTGACCCAAAGCGGCTGCCCGCACTTTTTCCAAATCGTCGGCTGTCCCTGCTTTTTCGACAGCTTGCTTCCACAGGTAAACCATGATGTAAGCTGCTTCCATCGGGTCATTGGTCACTCTATCTTTGCCGTATTTTGCCTTGAAAGCTTCCACAAATTTTGTATTAGCCGGAGATTCCACAGTCATGAAGTAATTCCAGGCGGCGTAATGGCCTTTAAGATATTCTACGCCGATCGCCTTTACTTCTTCTTCTGCAATACTGACCGACATTGACGGATATTTGTCCGGGCCCAAACCTGCACCCTGCAACTGTTTGAAGAATGCTACGTTACTGTCGCCGTTGAGAGAGTTGAAAATGACGCCCCCGTCTGGCAAAGCTGCCTTAATTTTAGTAATAATTGGCGTGACTTCTGTCCCGCCCAAAGGAATGTAATCTTCCCCAACTAATTCGCCGCCTTTGGCTGCTAGCTGTGCCTTGATAATGGTATTTGCCGTGCGGGGGAAAACGTAGTCAGACCCGACTAAGAAGAATTTTTTGCCTTTATTTTCTAGCAGCCAGTCAACTGCTGGTTCGATTTGTTGGTTTGGTGCCGCGCCGGTATAAAAGATGTTCTTGGAACACTCTTGACCCTCGTATTGTACGGGATACCAGAGCATATGATTTTTTTCTTCAAATACCGGCAATACTGCTTTGCGACTGGCGGAAGTCCAGCATCCGAAGACGGTGACAACTTTATCTTGGTCGATCAATTTTTTGGCTTTTTCGGCAAAAGTCGGCCAGTCTGAGTTGCCATCTTCTACTACTGCTTCGATTTGTTTTCCGAGGACACCCCCAGCTTTATTAATTTCTTCGATCGCTAATTGTTCGGCATCGACAACGCTTTTTTCGCTGATGGACATCGTGCCGCTCAAGGAATGCAAAATTCCTACTTTGATCGTGTTTCCGCCACCTGCTGCTGCTGGTGTTCCTGTTGAAGTTGGAGAAGGAGAAGCGGCGGGAGTTGCTGTTGGAGTTGGAGTTCTACAAGCTTTTAGAAATAAACTTGATGTTAGGGTAGCAGAACCGTATAAAAGAAATTTCCGCCGATCGAATCGCTTTGTCATTTTTTCTTGTTACTCTTGAACAGATGAGTCAGATGATTGAGAATAATAACACATAGTGACTTGATATTAAGACTCGCGTCAGCAGACTGTTGTATTTTTAGCTACAAAACTTATTGTTTTTGACAAAATGAATGTTTTGTGGGGATTGAGGGCAACTGCTGCAAAAACTGGGCTGATATTATCAGGCCTTACGCATTCCGACGCCTAGAAACCGGGTTTTTACCGAATCTGCGGGCGGGAACGAAATATTTTCGTAAAAAACCCGGTTTCTGATTCCCTATGCGTAAGTCCTAATTATTTTAGATTGTAGATTGACTGATGACATAACGCTTTGGAGCTTACCTACCGTTGCATTCTTTTCTGAAACCGGGTTTAGACACCAAAATACGTCTTTTCAGCAATTAGTGTGACATTAGAAACCCGGTTTCTTTACAGAAATTATCTTATTGATGCTACCAGTTAGGCAGCAACCGGGTCGATCGCACTTGCATAGAAAGCGGGTTTCTCGATCTCCACAGGTTGTTGATGCTAAAACTTAGGCAGCAACCGGGTCGATCGCACTTGCATAGGCGAGTATCAAAGCAGGTGACGATCGCACTTCGCTTGGAGTACGATCGTCACCTGTAGAAATGCCCCTGATTTATGGAGAATAGCGGACTCGAACCGCTGGCCTCTGCGGTGCGATCGCAGCGCTCTACCAACTGAGCTAATTCCCCTGATTGAGTTTTAATTTAGCATTTTAGATGCGAGATTGCCGAATCTAAAAGGCTGACAGGTTTTGCTTGCTTTCACGTTCGCAGACCGTCACTTACACTAGCACGTAACTGCTAAAAAGGTCAAGTGTTTTCTGCAGCCGGCTCAGTGGGGGCGATCGAGCAAAGTTCCGCCACTCTATCCAACTCTAAATCAGCAAAATAGTCCACCGTCCAATTAGCTTGGCGCTGGATCATGTGAAACGGGTAAGTGTGAGTCACACCCGCAACCTGAATTCCCGCTTTTTTCGCAGCTTCAATCCCCGCAAAAGTATCTTCTATCGCCAAACACTCGATCGGTTGCAGGTTAAAGTCGGGATATTTCTGGTTGAGAAGTTCCACAGCCAATAAATAGCCGTCGGGTGCTGGTTTGCTCGCCGTCAAGTCGTCGCCTGCGACAATTAACTCAAAGTTTGCTCCCAAACCGGCCCGATTTAACACCAATTCTATATCCGATCGCATGGCCCCGCTAACTACGGCCATTTTCAGTCCGGCGGGCCGAATTTTGTCAATAAATTCTGCCAAACCGGGATAAATCGGCAGTTTCTCCAAAGTATCTATTTGAGCTTTGTAAGCTTGGGCCTTGCGCTGCAGCAGTCGATCGAGATATGTTTCTGTCAGAAATCGTCCTCGGCGCTTGAGTAGTTCGGTAATGCAAGCGCGATCGCTCCTTCCCAAACAAATTTCTCGAAACTCCCCACGTTTGAGCTGGAGATTTTCATCGAGCATCAATTGAGCGATGATTTTCTCGTGAATTGGCTCGTCATTAACAATCACGCCATTAAAATCAAATAAAACTGCTTTTAGAGTCATTAGTCATTAGTCATTAGTCATTAGTCATTAGTCATTAATCATTAGTCATTAATCATCAGTCATTAGCAAGTTAGTAGGGGCGGGTTTTACCAACCATCTCAACCTAAAACTAACCATCTATGAAACCCGCCCCCAAAGGGCGAAAAATACACCTCAACAATACATCAAGCAGGAGCTGGAATGCCCGGTAAATCGCCATCAACATCAGGAGTTCGATCGCCCCAATTCCACCCCCTCGCCACCTTGGCCTGTTCCAAATCTTCCCCCGGCAAAGGTTTCACACCCTGCGTCACCTGATTCACCCACCAGTGTTCGTGAGTTTGCACCGCCGCGAATCCAGCCGCCCCCGCCCAAGCATCGAGGCTGCCAGCAGCGTAAGACTTAATATAAGGCTCTTCAAAGATATCAGTCAGCCACTCTGTCTGCCGCAAAGTTTTTTGGTTTCCGTCCAAAATTGCCACTTGTCCCCCAACCTTCAGCAGTCGGAAGCTTTCTCGCAAAATTGCCCGCGATACAGCAGGTGGCGTCTCGTGAAACAGCAAGGAAGCTGCGACTAAATCGAAGCTGGCATCGCCAAAAGCAACGCTTTCGGCATTTCCGTGCAACCACTGGATATTTAATCCGGCTTTTTGCGCTTTCATGTCGGCAACTACCAGCATATAAGGCGACAAGTCCAGCCCGACAACTTCCGCTTCGGGAAAGGTTTGCTTGAGCATGAGCGTTGTCGAACCGGTGCCGCATCCCAAATCGATGATTCGGCGCGGTTTCACCCGCACAGCGTCAATTAAGCCTTGCCTGACGACTGTTTCGTGGGGAGGCAAAACATATTGCGTGATTGGATCGTAGGAAACGGCGGCACTGGGGTTGAGGTAGCCGCGTTTAATGCCGTGAAAGTTTTGGCTGCTGTAATATTCGGGATAAACTAAGTCGGGTTGTCGGTAGCGATCGCCCGCTGTTTCCCAGTCGATGCCTTCGTAGAGTCGTTTCAGTGCTTCTTCGTCGATCGCCAGTCGCATCAGGGGCGACAAAAAGCGCTCGAAAATTGTATCCTTGCCAACAGCCATAAAACACCTTTAACAAAAACTCTTCTAATTTTAGCCAACGGCCGTCAACTTAGCATTAATTAAAACTGTTGAGCCGCTCTTCTCTCTTCCTTCTCTCCCTTACCTCCGTTACAAAATCCGTGGCTTACTTTATCACTTGGGAGCATCTCAGTTTTGCATTTACAGTGCGAGCGTCCCCGCTCGCGTATTGTACAATACGCGAGCGGGGACGCTCGCACTACAATAAAAAAATGCTTTTTACAAAACTGAGATGCTCCCTATCACTTCCTGCTTATACAAGTTTAAAAAATGCAACTCTAGACAGGCTCTAAACACTTATTTCCTCAGTCATTCCCAATCTAAAATCTAAAATCTAAAATCTACAATCTACAATGGTATTACTTTGCGTTACTAATAGGAATTTTTACCAAAAATTCCGTGCCTCCGCCCGGAGGCTGAGAAATTTTGATGCTGCCGCCGTGTCCATCCACTACAATTTTGTAGCTGATTGCTAACCCCAAACCAGTACCTTTGCCCACCGGTTTAGTAGTAAAAAATGGGTTAAAAATTTGGTCTTTAACGCTGTCGGGAATGCCGGGGCCGTTGTCGGCGATCGCCACTTTCAGAAATTTAGCGCCATGTTCGCGAACTACTCCCGTGGAAATAGTAATAATTTTATCCAGGCGATCGATCTCGTTCAAGGCATCGATCGCATTACTCAGCAAGTTCATAAACACCTGATTGAGGTGAGAGGGATAGCACTCGACTGAAGGCACTTTTCCGTATTTTTTGACTATATAAATTCTATTTTTGATGCGGTTGGAGAGCAGCAGCAAGGTATTTTCTATACCTTCGTGAATGTCCGCCAGCTTTTTGTCAGACTCATCCAGGCGAGAAAAGTTTCGCAAAGAAAGAACTATGCTGCGAATGCGTTCGCTTCCTATTTTCATTGAATTCAATATATGCGGCAAATCCTCCTCGATAAATTCTAACTCGATTTCTTCGGTAAAATCTGCGATTTCCTGGGGAACCTCTGGGAAGGCTTGTTTGTATAAACTCACCAACTCTAATAAATCTTTAGTATATTTGCTGGTGTGAGGCAAATTAGCCGAAATGAAGTTAACGGGGTTGTTGATTTCGTGCGCTATTCCAGCCACCATTTGACCTAGGGATGACATTTTTTCGCTCTGCACTAAATGAGTTTGAGTTTTTTTCAGTTCATTTAAGGCACTATTAAGCAGTTTTACTTGGTCTTGGGTTTGACTGTAAAGGTGAGCTTGAGTAATTGCGATCGCCAATTGGTCGGCTACAGCTTTTAATAGTTGGATTTCCTCCCGGCTCCAAAGCCAGTGAGTAGCGTGGCTACAAATTAAATAACCCTGCGGCTGGTTCTGAGTCTGGACAGGTACGGCTAAATAGCTATTAGCTTTAAGTTCCGGCGGTTGAGTTACACCCTTGGCCCAAGTGTCGCTCGAAAGAATAATTGGTTCGCCTTGACCACTCCGTACTAACACATTTTCGAGAAAGTAAGACTCAAAATTTATGGCTTGTGTCGGAGAATCAGATGGGCAACATTCCCACAGGATTTGTAACCTTTTTTCTGGCGGTTTGTACCAACCAAAAGCCGCCCGTTCTAGGTGTAGCAAACTTACTATTTCTTCTACTGTACTTTGCACAATTTGGTCTAATTCCAGAGAAGCGCGAATGCGTCCGGCAATCCGGTTGAGCATGGCTTCTCGCTCCGCTTGAGCGCGATTGTTTTCGGAGGAGTAAATTAGCCAAATTGCTGCTAGCATTGCCGGGACGAGCAGTCCGGCGACTACGGATGTCAGCAAATTTAATGCTTGCAGTTGGGATTCAATATTTTCGCGGGGAATTACTAAAGCCATCGACCAGTTAACTTCCTTGAGGGGAGCATAGGCCACATACACCCATTTGTTATCTATTTTTACCAGTTCGATGTTCGTCTGGCGGTCGATCATCTGCCGCGCGATTGTGGAGAGAGCGGGGTCTTTTGACTGTAAAAAGCTTGGGGTCGGCAGGTCGATATTTCCGATTAAGTTACTGTTGGGATGAACAATTGGCACTCCTTGTGAATTGAGCGCAAAAGCATAACTATCGGAACCGTACTGCAAGCTATTAGCCACAGATGCTACTCTGTCTAATTTAATGCTGCCTGAAAGGACTCCAATTACTTTATTGGGAGCGGGAGGTAAAGCCCAAATAGGAGCTGAAATAATAATCGTAGAAACTTTTGTAGTGCGGCCGATCAGCGGGTCGGAAACGTTGAGCTGTCCGGCCATTGCTTTTTGAAAGTGTTGGCGGTCTTTGCTGTTCGCGCGGTTGCCTAAAGTGTTGATAAATGAGCCGTCGGGTTGAGTTAATGACAGGATGAAATACTCTTTTAATCTGTATATTTCTCCTTGCAACCGGGGCTCGACTAATTGCCAATTGAGAGTGCCCACCGTAGGATCGTAAGCAATGGTTTCTATTTCTGCTTTGCGGCTGCTGAGCCAGCGGTCGATTTCATCGGTGCCTTTTTCTAGTTTTAATAGTGCTATTTGCTTTAAATTGTCGAGGATTAGTCCGCGCACAAAAAAATAGCTGATGCAAGCAGTTGTGCTAATGGTTAAAGCCGTGGTGGCCAGAATTAGCAGGGTCAGCAAATGGCGGCGCTGCCGTCTGTGCTGCCAAAGACTGTGCGCTTGCTGCCACCCTGATTGAGCAGAATTGCTGATGTTTGCCCAAAATTGGCGCAGCTTTTTTGCTTGGTGTGGCCGCGGCGCAGACACAGATCCGGCTTGATTTGCTGGGTTTTGCATCATCAAATGTTCTCTCCGAATCAAATTCATCAAACGGTATTGGTCATTCGGCTGAATTAATATCAGCCAAGTCGTGAGACCAGTTTCAGAAAATAATGCAACTGTAGGCCAGTGATCCCAACCCTAGTAGTCATCAGTCATTCGCAATCTAAAATCTAAAATCTAAAATCTAAAATGGTATGACTTGCATTCCTGACTGCAAACAATTCTTATTCCGATCGCACCCTTGCCTTCTATTTTGGCATCAGCTTTATATTTTGACCTTCGGTTTACCTAATTGAGGTAACTGCTTTACGATATCTTTAATCTCTATCTCGTTTGTATAACAAAATAATTATAAATAACACAGAGAAAACACGGAGTTTTTTAAATTAGCAATGTATTATAAGGGAGAGGTAAATACTTATTGACAATTTTACCAATTTGCGCTATGGTGTCAAGGGGAAATTTTTTCGTCTAAAGCTTTTTTAGCCAAGCCGGTTGCATAAACGGTGAGGGCGATCGTTGCTAGCAAACCAATGCCGTAGAGAGTCCACTCAGCAGCAGTGCGCGATCGTCCTTGCGATCCGAGTGCAGCCAAACTCCCAGCCAGGGAACCGATATAAACATACATGACAGTTCCGGGAATCATGCCGATCCAAGATGCCAAAAAATAATCTTTTAGAGATACTTGCGTGACTCCAAAAGCATAGTTAAGTAAATTAAAGGGAAAAATGGGAGAAAGCCGCGTCAGCAGCACAATTTTCCATCCTTCAGAGGCAACTGCGGAGTCGATCGCCTTAAATTTTTGATTGCCCTCTATCTGTTTGGAAACCCAGTCGCGAGTTAAATACCGCCCTACCAAAAAAGCGCAAGTTGCGCCTAAAACCGAGCCGATGGAAACACAAACCGAACCGCCAACGACTCCAAACAAAACGCCAGAACCGAGAGTCAGCAAAGAACCGGGGATAAATAGAACCGTTGCGACAATGTAAATTAGAATAAAAGCTGCCGGGCCCCACGGGCCGAGACTAGCGATCGACTCCAGCGCATTTTTCAGAATTCCTTGAAAGTTAAAAAACCTGGTCGCTGCAATTAAAGCCACAGCTAAACCAATCCCTAAAATCAGCTTCCACCTGTTGGAGGGCGGCGGATTTTCACCGGGCGATCGCGAATCATTCATTACCTAAACTCCCCAGTCTAAATTGCATACACCGTCGTTTCCAGGGTAGGGACACTCCAAAAGCCCATTAGTGTCAACTTAAGCTGTTCGCCCGCCAAGTCCATCCGCCCACCCGCCAGTCCGCCAGGGGTTGAAACCCCTGTCTAATAGCGAAAGTCCTCTCAAGAGGACTAATAACTTCTTCAGTCCTCTTTTAGAGGACTTTAGCTTTGAGGCAGGGGTTTAAACCCCTGCCGGACTATGGGTTCTACCTTAACTTGACACCTATGGGCTCTTGGAGTGTCCCTACTGTATTGCTCAAATCAAAGTACCGCCGCAGCTAGAACCGCTACCTGCCGTACATCCATAACAATAAGCAGCCGTTTGCACCTCTTGAATCACCTCTAAACTGCCCGATTCGAGCAATTTAGCAGCAGTTATCTTTTCCCCGCTGCCAGTTTTCGCCGGCAGATTTTCCATCTGGTTAAAATCGCAGTCGTAGACATTGCCCAAATAGTCGATCGACAATTCGTTGCGGCACATTAAATGTTCCAGAGTACCGGGATTAAAATTATCCTCCAAAAACCCCAGATAAGGCTTGTGAAGTTTCTTATGTTCCAAATGAAACTTCGTCCGTCCCACCGGCAAATTAGTAATCGCGAACAATTGATTAAAACAAATCCCAAAATGTTCGGCTAAATAAACCTTGTAATCTTGCTCTAACTTGCCTTGTTCCGGTGTTAGCGAAAACTTATCTGTTGCCGGCACTTGTGGATTGTACACCAAATCCAGAGTTAAATTTGGGTTTTTCCCGTATCCCAACTGATTTAGCTTTTGCAGCGCCCGAATCGAACTGTCAAAAACACCGTTACCGCGCATTTTGTCAACATTGTCAGCTTGGTAGCAGGGAAGCGACGCCACAATTCTAAGTTGGTGCTGCGCGCAATAGTCGGGAATATCTTCAAAACCTTTTTCAAAGTAAATCGTCAAATTAGAACGAACAATTACCTCTTTACCTGCCGCCCTAGCAGCTTCCGCTAGCGGTTTAAAACCGTAAAGCATTTCGGGAGCACCGCCGGTGAGGTCAACAGTTTGAATTTGAGGAAAGCGGCGAATGATTTCAATTAATTGGTCGCAAATTTCCGGGGAAAGTTCTTCTGTTCGTGTCGGGCTAGCTTCTACGTGGCAGTGAGTGCAAGCGAGGTTGCAGCGTTTGCCGAGATTAATTTGTAAAACTGTAATCTGCTTTTTAGTTAAAGCTGAGTTAATTTTGTTTTTGAAAGGGGTGACTGCGGTCTGAATCATGTGCTAAACTTTTTAGTCTCTGCTCGCAACGAATTTAGAGGCGTTCCGCTGGAACGCCTCTCATAATTTAGCACTAATTCTTTGGATGCGACCGATCCAGGGAGCATCTCAGTTTTGCATTTACAGTGCGAGCGTCCCCGCTCGCGTCTTGGACAATACGCGAGCGGGGACGCTCGCACTACAATAAAAAAAATGCTTTTTACAAAACTGAG